>JBDNIB010000349.1:0-3993 GCA_041688535.1 Prosthecobacter sp. | reverse complement strand
GAGGACCGTGTGGCGGAGTTGAGGACCTTTGCAGATACCTTACGCGGCCTTTGCCAGACGCTGGAGGAGCGCGGTGTGCTCGATCCGCAGCTCCAGCAGCCGGATCAGCTCCGCTCCACCGTCACCGACCTCGCGCAGCGTCTTGAACGCGCCATCGAGCAGCTTCATGCCGTCGAAAAAATCGTCACCGGCTTCGAGCAGCGGCAACGGCAGACCGCCACGGCTGCGGACACGCTGAGCCTGCTCTACCAGGAGTTCGGCCAGGGGCAGCACATGGTCTGCTACGACGCTTTACGACGCGGCGGGCTGCTCATGCGCATCGAAAAAGCCCGCAGCACCATTTCGGAGCGACACGATGATCCGCTCATGCGCGAACGCCTCGCCGAAGGCCTGCGCGAGCACTACGGCTACGACGACACCGAGTCCTACGACCTCGCGCTTTCGCTGCTCACGCGACTTGACCGCGATCTCGGCGGCCTGGAGCGCCGCGCTGAGGCCATCGACCTGCGCATGGCTGCTTTCAATCGCTTGAGTCAGCAGCGCTATCGCTATCAGACCGAGCTGCGCGGTCGCAGACCGGAAATCATCAAAGCCTACTGCGATGCCGTGAACGCTGCACATGCCGAAGGCCGCTTCTCGGAATTCGGCGGTCAGTCGGCGGACTTCGCGCCACGTTGTGTCGAGATGCGTTTCTTTTTCGGCACGGAGTCGCTCTATAAACCGCGCCGCACCAAATCACCCGTCGATCTCACCTTTGGTCAAAGCGGCACCGCCAGACAAAGCGAGGACGACGTGCTCGCCGCGTGGAAGGAGCGCCAGCGCCTCGCCCTCACGCCGCAGCGTGCCGCACGACTCGTCGCGAAGCTCATTCCGGCCAAAAAAGGCAGCACCAGCACTGAGGACATCACTCTGGAAACCACCGACGACCTGCTCGACCTCCTCGCCGTCGTGGCCTACGAGCACGCCCCTGCCTTGGCTGGCAAACGTGTCCGCTGGAGCGTCGATGGCCTGCGCCGCCGCAACGGCCTGGAACCACACATTTTGGAACACGATGAACTTGCCGGGCATCGTGTGGAACGATTTGCGATCACAAGAGAAGCTTGAGCAAGCCCCAGACTGCTTCATCGTTCGCGCCCCATGTCTGCCTCCACCTCCGATCCGCTCTGGCCGCGCTCCTTTTGGGGTGAGGTGCCGGATGCTGACCGCGCCGCGCTGCGCGAGGTGTTGGCGGAGCTGCTCGGGCGTGGCGTGCTGCTCGGGGATGAGGGCAGCGGACGGGAGCTGTACCTGCTAGCCCGTGATCACTACCGCACGCATGTGGAGGACTACCTCGCGCCGCTCGCGTTGGAGTTGATCGTGGATGAAGAGCACTCGTTGCTCCAGGCACGTCCGCGCACGGAGTCCTGCCTGCTGCTGGCGCGTTTTGACAAGGACGAGACGCTCGTGCTGCTGGCGTTGTGGCGACTTTTCGATGATGAAATCAGCACCGGCAGCCAGGAGGCCGTCATCGTCACCGTGGATCAGCTCTGGGCCGCGCTGAAGGTGTTTTTCGATAAGGTCGCCACGCCGGAGAAGTCGCAGATCGAGTCCTGTCTTGTGCGTTTGCGCCGCCATCGTCTGGTGCGCACCTTGAAGCCAGAAGGCATGACGCAGGCGGGTGAAATGCAAATCGAGATCCTGCCCAGTTTGGTGCGTGTGATCCCCTTTGATGACATCGCGGCGTGGCAGGCACGCGTGGACCTGCATCAGCCGCCCAAAGACGGCACCGAGGCCGAGGAGGTGCCTGCATGAGCCACCAGCGCATCACCTTGAGCCGTATTCTCGCGGTGAACTGGTATGGCTACCGCCAGATCATCGACGTGTCCGGCCTTACGCTCATCACCGGCGCAAACGGCAGCGGCAAAAGCGCTCTGCTTGACCTGATTCAGTTCGTGATGCTCGGCGAGCAGCAGAGCAAGTTTAACAAAGCAGCCGCAGGTGCTGGCAGTGGCCGCTCGTTGCGTGGCTACTGCCTTTGCGACACGAACACGACCGGGCGCGACGGCCATGAGCGCTATCTGCGACCCAGCAGCGTCACGCTCGCTGCGTTGGAGTTTACCTGGCCCGCACAACCCGGCGAAGAGGAGCCGCGCCGCGAGACCTGGGGCGCACGCATTGAATACGAAAGCCCCACGGCGAAGCCCTCGACGATCTGGTTCCGCGCCGGACGCCGCCTCGCGTGGCAGGATTTTCTGAACAACGGAGCGGGTCCGCAGGCCATGCAGTTCCTGCCCGAGGACGAATTCCGCACGCGGGTGAAGCGCGAACTCGATGGCGACGTGTGGGACCGCCAAAAAGCCTACCTCGACGAGATGGCGCTGCGCTCGCACCTGGGCTTCGACGCTGAGCAGATGGGCAAGACGCTGCCGCGCGCGATGGCTTTTGAGCCGGAGAGTAATTTCGAGAAATTCGTGCGCGAGTTCCTGCTCGAACCCGGCATGCCCGATGTGAAGGCGGTGAAAGCCAGCGTGGATGCCCACCGCCGCGCGCAGGAGCGGCTGGAGAAGATGTACGACCAGCTTGAGCGGCTGAAACACATCTCCGCACATCATGAGGACTGGCTCACCTCGAAGCGAGAATCCGCGCTTTATGAACACTTGAGTGATGCCTTGAAGCACGAGGAAGCTTTGGAAGGTCTCCAGCGCAGCCGTGCTGAGCTGGACGAGAAACTCGCGGACTACGAGGACAATCGCAAAGCCCACGAGCAGACGCTTGAAGAGCGTGATCGCCTGCGCCGCTCGGTGGAGGCGGCTCGTGCGGCTCTCGGTGACAAAGCGGTGCGTCTGGAAGAAAACGATCGTCGTCGCAGCGAGGTGTCGAAGGAAATCAGCCGTCTCGAAGTCGCCGCCACGAGCCTGCATGATCAAATCCGCGCGCATGTGCGCCACTGGCAGGACTGGACGCTGCACGCGGCCCGTCTGGGCTTGCAGGACTCCGCTGCTGCCTCTGCCGCCATCACCGGCATGCAGAGCAAAGACGAGAGTGCAGCTCTCGCCGCCGCGCGTGATTCTGCGCATGCCTACATCCGCCTGCGCGACGAAGCGATGGAGCAGCTCCGCCCCGTCGAGTCCCGTCTGGCCGAGCACGAGATGCGCAAGGCCGCGCTGCACAAAGACCTCACCCAGCTTCGCGAAGGCCACGCCGCGCCCTCGCCCCTGCTGAACGCGTTGTTGGCTCGCGGCCAGAAGGCCGTGGCGCTCGGTCGTGTCGTGGAGGTGAAGCCTGCGGCGGAAAAATGGTGGCCGCTGCTGGAGAGCGTGCTCGGCATGAATCGCCGCGCCGTCATTCCCGAGGACTTCCGCGCTGCGTGGGATCAGGCACAGCAAATCGCGAGCACGAACGAGCCGCTCATTCACCCCGACGAAGCCGTCAAAAACGCGGCGAAGGTCGAAAAAGGCTCGCTGCGTGAAATGGTGGAAACGAAGCACGAACAGGCGGGCCAAATTCTCGATCACCTGCTCGGTGGCATCGTGGCGGTGAATAAGGCCGCGCAGCTCGACAAGCATGAGCGTGCCCTTTCGCTCGATGGCTGGCTCAAAGACCCGCCGCGCCGCGTGAAGCTCACGCCGGAGAAGGAACTCACCCTCGGCGAGGAAGGCCTGCGTCGTCTTCGCGATGTGCGTGAAAATGAACTGCGTGAGACCGATGCCGTCATTGAGGAGGTGCGCCGGGATCGCGATGATCTGCGTGCGTTTTTGAATCGTGGTGCCGAGTGGCATCTGGATCGCTTCAGCGTGCCAGAGGGTGCCGACGAGGTGCATCTGCTGCCGAAATGGCGCAAAGAACACGGCGAGCTTCAAGCAACGTGGGATCTGCTCGCCACGCCAGACAACGTGAAGGCCATGGAAAACCTCCGCGTGGAAAACGCCACGCTGGAAGGCATTCATGAGCGCATCGGCAGCCTCAAAACGGCCATCACCGCCTTTGAACTCGCGAAGAGCCGCCTCGAAGAGG
>JBDNIB010000348.1:0-2802 GCA_041688535.1 Prosthecobacter sp. | reverse complement strand
CCGTTGTCGATGAACTCGTCCTTCGCCAGCCCAAAATCTCGCCAGGATTTCTGCCGTGCGGCATCCACAGACGGATCGTTCTGCAAAAAGTACAGTAGCGCCATCGTCGCATTCCAATGCGCATTCATGATCTTCAGACGCCCGTTCCAATCGGCCTCCACATAGTCCGACTGCAAACCAACGAGCTGCGGGCGGTTCCAGCCGCGTTTGGAACCGGGAATCGGCGACACGATGGAACCGTGTTCGAGCAACTTCAGCTTTTCAGGATCGTAGTTGGCCGGCTTTTCGACTGGCAGTCGATTCGCAGGATCAGAGGACAAAATCGTGCGGTAATTGAACGCCTGCACATTGCCATCCGCCTCCCCCGTGCTCTCCGGCTGCTTGATCTGCTGAAAGCCGCTGAACTTCCGCAGCTTGAGCTGGTGATGCAGCTCCGCCCCACGCGCCAATTCCGGCGTCGGTGCCACTTTGACCGGCGACATGTAGATCACGCCCGCATGAGGCTCGCCAAACTCCTCCCGCGACTCACGCCCGAGCCGATACGGCACCTTTGCCAGTGCCGCTAGATCGCCCTCGTAGCTGCAATCGGCGAAGACCTTGGCCTGAATCTCGTCGGGTTCGATGTCGCCCCACAAGCTCATGAAGGAGACCGATTGAATCAATGCGATTTCTCGCTTCACCGATGCTGGAACCCGATTCTTGATCACACGAATCCGTGATTCCTTCTCCACGAGGTTCGTGAGAATCTTCTCCGCCACCTTCGGCTCGAACTTCCCATTCGTGTGACCGCTCTTCCCCGGCAGCGCATCGCGATACTGCGGCGAGTCCGCGCCATACGCCGTGCGATAGTGATCAAAAATCGCCTGCCGCGCCTCGTCGTAGATCGGCGCGCGCGTTCCTTCCCACAGCGTGTCCCACACGCCAAGTCCGCTGGAAAGGATGCCGCCGAGATGATCATTGTGATTCACCAGAACAACCGACAGTCCTTCCCGCGCCGCCCGCACCGCCATCGCGATGCCACCGGGCGTGGCTGCATAGATGCAAAGATCGGCGTGGATCGTTTCGGCACGCGCCAGTGAGGTAGTAACGAGAGCGAAAAATGTGAAGAGCGATTTCATGATTCGTAGATTCGAGTGCCAATCGAATCTACGGCACTCGCACCGCCTCGCTGGCAGGCGATTCGTTGCCGCCGACATCGCGGAAGATCAGGGTGTAGCCATGGGGCTCTTTGGATTCATCTACGAGGCTGTGTGCACGCAGTTCCTCGGGAGTCGAATCGCGCCCTGTGGCGAGGAAATCAGCGGGCTTGAGAGCCACCTCCTTCCAAGGCTGACCATCACGCTGGATGCAGATCGCTCGCAAACCCCCGGCCAGTTCAGGAACAATACGCCAGGAGACTTTCACCGTGCCGTCCACCTGACGCTCAGCTTTGAGATCAGGGACTTGTGTCGGACCTCGGGCAGGATTCAGCGTGCCTTTTTCGGAAAACTCGCGCCACAGCTTTGCAAACTCCGCATTCGGCATCCAGGCCAGTTCGGGATCGCTGAGATTGGATTCGGTGAGTGCGCGATTTTGCAGTGTCTCGATGTCCACGAGCGCACCGGGCTTCGTTTCTCCAGAGAGTACGGCGTCGAAAAAATTGATGCTCATGAAACGCGAGTCATCGCACCCATGCTCCGAGCGTGGATCGATCACCCGCGCCACTTTGCCGCCCGCCGCGCGCAGTTGACGATACATCGCGTTCATCGGATCCCACGAGACGAAATGACTGGAGGTCGGCACCGATTCGCGCTTCCCCCACACGAAGAGCAGCGGCAGCTCACGCGCTACCTCGGCGAACTTGTCCCGAAACTCCGGCACGCCGAACTGCTTGGAACAGCCGCCACGGAACGAGGCCGCGAGCACGCGACTTGGATGGCGCACGATCATCTGCGCCGACCAGCTTGAGCCGCCGGAGTGTCCCCACAGCACCCACGGCGCGTCGTTGAGTTCAGCGTGGCCCGAGCGTTGCGCGAAATCCGCCAGCGCAGTGAACAGTGCGCGCTCCGAGCCGCTGTCAGGATCGTTCCACTCATCGCAGCCACCTTTGACGTGATACATCGGCACCAGCAGCGCACAGTCATGTTTTCGCGCCAGCGCTCGCCAATGGAGATCACCCGTGATCGGCGGATGTTTATCTGGCGAGGCATTGGTGCAGCCATGCTGATGAATGATGACGCCGCGCACCGGCTTGGACGCACCTGCCAGCCAGAACGAGAACTCAGCGTGCTCAAAGCGGTCCTTTTCGCTAGGCGGCACGATCAAATCAAGGCGCAGGCCGTCATCGGCCTGTGCGAATGCGACCGTTAGAATGAGGCAAAGGGCGAGTTTCATCAAAGAACAGGGAGATCGAATGTCGTTCACGAAGCCCTGTCACGGTTGGGCCGTCAGGGTGAGTTTCCGGGACACCGTCAAACGGCCCAGTGAATGCTCACCGATCATCCGCACTTGCAGTTTGCCCGGTTTTTTTAAGAGGCCGGCAGGAACGGTGAGGACGCCACGGCGGCATTGTTCATCGGTCACAAAAAGGGGATGACGGCCATAGCTGTCGGCTTCGTTTTGCAGATAGACCGCGATGATCTGCATGTTCTCGGCCGAGAACCCAACATCCCATGACTCGGCGAGAGAGACGCTCTCCGCAGACAGCCGAAGATCGAGATCGCACACGGCAAACTCGCAAGCCTGGCTACGCGAGCCGTCCTGACGCACGACCTGGGCTGTGTAATCGCCGCAGATGGTGAAGGTACGCTCCAGTACGCCCGG
>JBDNIB010000347.1:0-3963 GCA_041688535.1 Prosthecobacter sp. | reverse complement strand
CCGGCGGTTTTTTCTTCGCTGTCGGAGCGCTTTACGAGGACGCGACGTCCAAGCGGGGTGATTGCGGTAGCCATAGTCTGGTTTGTGGTTCTGGTTTGGTTTCGGGTTGTCTGCCCGGCCTGCTGTCACACGGGTTGGGTGTGCCGGCTGGCCGGGCGGAAAGTGGGGAAAATCATTCGGGTTGCTCGGTCTTGGCGGCGGGCGCATTCGGGACGATGGAGACGCCGTTCGGGGCGCGGCTCATGCCGCCGAAGCTGACGTCCGGGGTGGCCTCGCCAATCTCACCGACGAGGAAGCCGACCAACTGCTTGGGATCCTCGGAGAGCACGGCCTGCAGCATGCGTGCGGTGCGGGCCTGATCGTACTTCGCGATGTCGAGGTCCAGTCTGGCGCTGCCAGGCGGGCCGTCAAGACCGGTGAACTGCGCGGCGAGATCTACAGTGGAATTGATCCGGCCCTGCAAGGCCTTGTCCTGGCCCAGTTTGGTGAGGATGCTGGCGAGTTTCTGGTTCACCGCCGGCACGCTGAGCAGTTCCGTGGCATTCAAGCCGGGATTTTGCGCGAGGATCGCCAGCACCTCCTCATTCACCTCAGCGGCGGCCATGGGCACCGGCGCAGCGGGTGTCGCAGGCGTCAAAACGTCCATGAAGGCGGCCTCGACCTTGCCGTCAGACATCACCACCGGCGTGGGAGCCGCGGGTGCAGGCGGTGCCGCCGTTTCCGGCGTTTTGCCGCAGGCCGCGAGGGCGATGGCGGCGGCGAGCAGCGCTACACGATGGAGGTTGCGTGTGTTCATGCGCGTGGGGCGATGGCGGCGTTGGAGATTTCACGCAGCGCTACTTTCACGGCCTGCTCGAAGGTGGAGAAGGACTCATACGCGGGCGGTGGGCTGTTCACGCTGCGCATGTCAGCGGTGTTTTCCATCCGACCCATGACGAACCATTGATCGTTGCCGTGGTTTTGGATCAGGGACTTCAGGTAGTCGATCTCCAGGTGCTTGTTGGTGATCTGGTCGTTCGTATCGGAGCTTTGGTTGGTGAACTCCACCAGCGGCTGGCGGCATAACTGGATGCCGTAGGCGCGGTGCGGGGCCAGGGAGCAGGTCACGGAATACTTCGCCTGTGAATCCACCAGCGTGTGGGTGGGATCGGTGCAACTGATCGCCAGTTCCGTCTCATCCAGCCGGGCGCTCGCGCCCATCGGATCACGCTTGATGCGGAAGCCCTCCACCTCGGTCAAGGAGGTGAAACACTCGACGATCTGATTGAGAAAACGGCGGCGCATCGTGAGCAGGAGCTCGTCATAACGATGGAGGAGGCTCTTGGCCTCTCCATCAAGTGCTGACAGTTCCTTGAGCGCCTCCAAACTCATCGTGGTTGCGGGGTGGGGTTGAAGTTTTGGAGTGGCGACGAGTCGTCACCAAAAAGGAAGCCGGCAGGGCGACGACTCGTCGCCACTCCATACTCGGCACGCAACCCGCCGAACACACCCGGCCTACGGCCCGGAGCGCGTCCTTCCAGGACACCGTGCTGCGGCGCTCTGGGACGGGGATGCGGTTGCCTGGATGGCAACGACTGGATAAACGAGATCACTGATTGTTGCTCGGTGTTGCCTTTATCGATAGCCAACCATCATCAAGATGGAGTCTTTCAATCATGACTCCGTCCACAGTTCTCACGAATGTAGCTTCGTTAAGGATGTCATTTCTGTTCGATTCGTTAATTTCTGTGCATCGCCAGAATTCCTGCAGCGCATGCTCTCCCATAGAGACTTCGGTAGCGATCGGATATTTTATGGAGAGAATCAAATGCTGGATAGAGGATGAAATTCCAATACGCACTTCCAACTTCACCTGTTGGCGCTCAGATTGATTACGGAATAATTGCTCCTCGTTTTCGAGTACAAAAATGCTGCCGAAAGCAGTTCTAGCTTGGGTGGCTGTTAACATGAGTTTGCTGTGTTGAACTTACTTGTCCTTATCGACCACTTCGAAGTCGGCATCGACGACCTTGCCTTTGTCCTGGCTCTTCGTTTCCGAAGCGGCGACATCAGGGCCTTCGCCACCCATACCGCTCATGTCGGGCATGCCGCCGGGTGCTCCGGCGGTTGCACCTGCGGCAGCGGCGGCTTGATAGGCGGCAGCGAAGAGTTTTTCGAGTTCTTCGGTCTGGGCCTTCATCTGGTCGGTGTCACCGGATTCGATAGCGGACTTCAAGCTGGTGAGCTTGTCCTTGATCGGGGCGAGCTGGTCGGCGGGAACTTTTTCTTCCCAGTCCTTGAGCTGTTTCTCGATCTCGAAGCTGAGGCCCTCGGCCTTGTTCTTCACTTCGACAGCTTCCTTGCGCTTGAGATCTTCGTCGGCGTGCTCTTCGGCATCGCGCTTGGCTTTTTCGATCTCTTCCTGGCTGAGGCCGGAGCTGCCCTGGATGGAGATTTTACTTTCCTTGCCGGACACTTTTTCCTTCGCGGAGACGTGCAGGATGCCGTTCGCGTCGATGTCAAAGGTGACCTCAACCTGCGGCACGCCGCGTGGGGCTGGCGGGATGCCGTCGAGCTTGAAGGTGCCGAGCGTTTTGTTGTCGCGGGACATCGGGCGCTCGCCCTGGAGGACGACGATTTCCACGCCGGGCTGGTTGTCGCTGTAGGTGGAGAAGATTTGTGAGTGCTTCTTCGGGATGGTCGTGTTGCGCGGGATCATTGCCGTGGCGACACCGCCAGCGGTCTCGATGGCGAGCGTGAGCGGGGTCACGTCAAGCAGGAGCACGTCTTTGACATCGCCTTTGAGCACGCCGCCCTGGATGGCCGCGCCGATGGCGACGACTTCGTCCGGGTTCACGCCCTGATGCGGGTCTTTGCCAGCGAGCTTGCGTGCGGTTTCGACGACCTTCGGCATGCGGGTCATGCCGCCGACGAGCACGAGCTCATCAATCTTGCTGGCGTCGAGCTTCGCGGCGGCGAGGCAATCCTTCACCGGCTTGATGGTGCGCTCGAACAGACTGTCGGTGAGCTGCTCCATCTTGGCGCGGCTGAGGGTCTTCATGATGTGCTTCGGCCCGGAGGCGTCGGCGGTGATGAAGGGCAGGTTCAAGTCGTAATTCTGGCTGGAGCTGAGGGCAATCTTGGCCTTCTCCGCCTCCTCTTTGATGCGCTGAATCGCGTCCGGCTGGTTGGTGAGGTCGATGCCGCTGTCGGTTTTGAACTCGTTGACGATCCAGGTGATGAGGGTGTTGTCCCAGTCGTCGCCGCCGAGGTGCGTGTCGCCGTCCGTGGCGAGCACTTCGAAGACGCCGTCGCCGATTTCGAGCACTGAGATGTCGAAGGTGCCGCCGCCGAGGTCATACACGGCGACTTTTTCGTCGGACTTGCTCTCGAGGCCGTAAGCGAGGGCTGCGGCGGTCGGTTCATTGATGATGCGGCGCACATTGAGGCCGGCGATCTCACCCGCAGCCTTCGTGGCGCTGCGCTGGCTGTCATTGAAGTAAGCGGGGACGGTAATGACGGCCTCGGTGATCGTTTCGCCGAGCTTCGCTTCCGCGTCGGCCTTCAGCTTCGCCAGGATCATCGCGCTGACTTCCTGCGGGCTGTAGGTCTTCGTTTCGCCGCCGACTTCGACCTGCACATGCGCATCGCCATTGCTGGCGGCCACGATTTTGTAGGGCAGGCGCTTGTCGGCGTCGGTCAGTTCGGTGAACTTGCGGCCCATGAGGCGCTTCACGGAGAAAACGGTGTTGCGGGGGTTCGTGACGGCCTGGCGCTTCGCGGCCTGACCGACGACGCGCTCGCCGCTCTTGGTGAAGGCGACGACGGAAGGGGTGGTGCGTGCGCCTTCCGAGTTTTCAAGCACCGTGGCCTTGCCGCCTTCAAGGACGGCCATGCAGGAGTTCGTGGTGCCGAGGTCAATGCCGAGGATTTTGCTCATGATCTGTGGGTTGGGGGAAAAGGGGGAGAGTGGGGGTTTTGGCT
>JBDNIB010000346.1:0-4710 GCA_041688535.1 Prosthecobacter sp. | reverse complement strand
TTACTCACCGCTGCCTTGCCCGCTGCGATGAGCGTTTCGAGTTCCTGTCGTTCTTCAACACTGAGCTTGATCCGGTATTTTTTGTTGGCCATGCTCATTCTACGCTCGCAACCCATCAATCTCGATGGCTTCGACCACTAGTGGCAGATCCACATAACGCGCCTCGGTCAGCGTCTTGCCATTGTCCAGCGCCTCCAGCTCCGCCAACTCATCGATGTGTTGCAGCATCAAATCACCGATCTTCCACACGATGCGCCCGCGCTCCGAGGCCGTCATTGTTTTCCACGGTCCAGATTCAAACTCCTGCCGTGCCGCCTTGACCGCGCGGTTGATGTCCTCCGCTTCGCCCTCGGCACACTGCGTCAAAACCTCGCGGTGGCCGGATTGTAAGTCGGAAACGTCTTACCGCTGGCTGCTGACACCCATTGGCCGCCGATGAGGAGTTTATTTGCCCGCTGAATGAAGGCTGTGTTTACAGCACAAAGCGGGAGGTCCGACAAAGCAGATGTGGCATTGACAATCATGACGTTAAAACTGGCCTCGCTAAATTGTGTATCGAATTATGCCGCAGATATAATAATGCGCTCGTTTAAGACAAGGATTAATTATCAATAGGGTGCAAATACACCCCCGAGTCAGTTAAGCAGCCCTTTTCTCTGGTTAAGCCGCCTGCCAGGCTATGTCAGGAGTGCATGCGCCTCGCGCAACAGCACCTCCGTCGTCTCCCAGTCGATGCACGCGTCCGTGATCGATTGCCCACGGGTGAGCTGATCCAGCGGCTGTGGGAATTTCTGGCTGCCACCGACAAGGTTGCTCTCCAGCATCGCGCCAATGATGGCTTTTTGTCCAGCCACGCGCTGGCGCACGATCTCGCGGAAGACATCCGGCATGCGGCGGTGGTCTTTGGCGCAGTTACCGTGGCTGGAGTCGATCATGATCGCAGGTTTCAGTTTCGCCGCTTCGAGGGCGTCCATGGTCTCCATGACGTTGTCCGCGCCAAAGTTGGGGCCATCTTCACCGCCGCGTAAAATGATGTGGCAGTCGGGATTGCCGCTGGTCGTCACGGCCGAGGCCACGCCGTCTTCGCTGACGCCAAGGAAGGTCTGCGGCTGCATCGCGGCCTTGATGGCGTTGATGGCGGGCGTGATGTGACCAAAGGTGCCGTTCTTGAAGCCCAGCGGCATGGACAGGCCGGAGGCCATCTGCCGGTGGGTCTGTGATTCCGTCGTGCGCGCACCGATGGCGCTCCAACTGATCAAATCGGCGATGTACTGCGGCGTGATCGGGTCCAACAGCTCTGTGGCCGTCGGCAGGCCGAGATCGAGCACATCGCGCAGGATTTTGCGCGCCAGACGCAAGCCGGCCGGGATGTCGCAACTGCTGTCGAGCTGCGGGTCCATGATCAGCCCCTTCCAGCCGACGGTGGTGCGTGGTTTTTCAAAATAGACGCGCATGACGATGCACAGCCGGCCCTTCAGCTCGCTCGCGAGCGCGGCGAGCTTCCGCGCATACTCCAGCCCCGCCTCCGGGTCATGAATGGAGCACGGACCCAACACGACGAGGAAGCGGTGATCGCTGCCAAAAATGATCTCGCGGATTTCACGGCGCGAATGGGCCATGAAAGCAGTTTGTGCCTCCGTGGGCGCAATTTCTGCCATCAGACTGCTCGGTGCAGGCAGGGCGATGTTCGAGGCGATGTGAAGATTGGCGGTCTGGCTCATGAGAGCTGTCTCCTTAGCATCGCGCGGCAGGCTGCTCATCCAAAATCACGGCAAGATGTGTCATGCGACGGATTCAGCTTCGAGGCTCTCACCTTCCGATTTGGCAATGACCACGGCGCAGACCGTGTCGCCGAAGACGTTGACGGTAGTGCGAGCCATGTCGAGCGGGCGGTCGATGGTGAGGACGAGGCCGAGGGAGGCCTTGACCATGTCCTCGGAGAAACCGGCGTTTTGCATGATGATGATGATCGCCACCAGGCTGGCCGCCGGAATGCCGGCCACGCCGATGCTGGAGACAAGCGCGAGCAGCACAATGATGAACTGCTGCGCGAGCGTGAGATCAATGCCGAGCACCTGCGCGGCGAAGACAACAACGACGCATTCATACAGCGCGGTGCCGTCCATGTTTACCGTGGCTCCGAGCGGGATGACGAAGCTGCTGACGCGCTCGGAGACCTTCGCCTCGTCCTGGATGCAGCGCATGGTTACAGGAATGGTGGCGGAGGACGAGGCGGTGGAGAACGCCATGAGTAGCGCCTTGCTCATGTTCCGGTAGTGCTGCAGCGGGGAAACACCCACAATCTTCAAAACCAGCGGCAGGACCACTAGGCTGTGTATGGCCAGCGCCCCCACCACGGTGAGCACATAAGGCACAAGGTTTTGCAGCACGCCGACGCCGACCTCCGCGATGGCCGGTATGACGAGGCAAAACACGGCAACGGGCGTGAATTTCATCACCCAGGTGGTGATGAGCGTCATCACCTCGGCAAGCTGGTTGAATACATGCTGCAGCGCCTGTGGCGGTCCGCCAGGAATGAGCACCATCGCCACGGCGAAGAGGATGCTGAAGAAAATGATCGCGAGCAAGTCGCCGTTCGCACAGGACTCGATGACATTAGTCGGGACCATGCGGCGGATGATGTCGAGCAGCGAGCTGGCGCCGCCCTCGGCCTTTTTCATCACATTGCCCACCTCGGCCGCGCTCTCGCTGTGAAGCGCCGCTTCCATCGCGGCCCTAAGCGTGGCGTTGGGGGCGCCGTCGGTGAGGCCGGGCTGGATCGTGTTGGCCATGAACAGACCGACACAGACTGCAACTAGGCTGCCGAGCGCGTAATAGCCCCAGGTTTTCAATCCCATCCGGGCAAAGCCTTCCAACGACTTCAATCCAGCGATGCCACTGATGATGCTGGCAACGACGAGTGGCACGATGACCATCTTCAAACCGCGCAGGAACAGATCCGCGAAGAAGCGGCAGAAGGTCAGCACGCCCGTGACCCACCCCGGCACGGCACCTTCCGCCGGATGCGCGAACTGCTGCAAGATCACGCCTGCCACGACGCCGGCGATGAGAGCGACGACGATCGGCCAATGCTGGCCGTGGGAGGGTTTGGTGGGCGCATGCGAGGACATGGGTCGAGTTTATGGCGCTGCCACCGTCCAACGGCAACAAAATTGCCCGCAGCACCAGGATTGGCGCTGCGGGCCTGATTCGATGAGTGGCGGCTTACTGCACCACGATCTGGCGCGGCTTGGCAGTTTCTTTGATCGGTAGGCGGATCGAGAGCACTCCATCGTCGAGCTTCGCGGTCAGACGGTCCTCATCGACTGGCGTGTTGAGACGCAGACGGAGGAGATAACTGAGCGGTGAGAGCTCGCGATGAAGTGCCTTCATGCCTGCCGACACGGTGACGTTGCGCTCGCCACGGACGGTGAGGATGTTGTCCTCAACATCGAGCTTCACGCCGCTTTTCGGCACGCCGGGCATTTCGACACGCACTTCATACGCGTCGGTACTGCTGTTGACGTTGTAGAGCGGCTTGCGCAGCGATTCGGTGACGCCGGAGGTGGCGGGGGCGCTTGAGCGGGGGGAACAAGTGGTGTTCATGGTGTTGTCAGAGGTAAGAAGTCAGAAGTCAGAGCGGTTAGTTCAGGGTGATGGAGCGTGGTTTGCGGTGCTCGGCTATGGGCAGAGTCACGGTGAGGATGCCGTCCTCGAGTTTCGCGGCGATGGCTTCGACATTGACGCCATCTGGCACGGACACGGAGCGGGTGAGACTGTAGGAGCTTTCGTTGTCGCCGTCCTTCTCGCGCTTTTCAGCGGAGACGGTGAGTATGCCGTCGTTCAGCTCGAGTTTGACGTTCTCCTTCTTCACGCCGGGCACTTCAAAGCTGGCGAAATAGTTGTCTTTGTCCTCATGGACATCGACGGCCAGTTTGTCGCCCGGGACGCCGGGGAAAACCTCGCCGAGGTTGTTGAAGAAGTGGCTCAGTGCAGGCAGACCGGCTAACGGATGGCGGAACCACGCGTCGAAGTCGGAGACGCGACCGAGGCTGTGGTGATTGGACCGGATGAGTTTCATAGTTTTGTGAGGTTGGTTGGAGTTTTGGGGTTGGAAGCGTGTTCCATCCTTTATCTCTGCATCACCCGTGCCAAGGCCATGCCTCGCCCCTGGAAGCCTTGTGAAATCAAGGTTTCAGCCGATCTGCCACGTGCTGAACGAGGCACCGACATCGGCAGTTTGTGCCAGAAATGAGCACACGTTGGCACAGCGTTGTGCCATTTTGCCATCTCAGCCCGCCTTCGATCACGCCGGATTCGCCAAACGTATAGCCGCCGCTCTTTTCTTCATGCGGATATTCAGCATCTCAACGAAGATGGAGAAGGCCATGGCGAAATAGACGTAGCCCTTCTGGAAATGCACCCCGAAGCCCTCGGCGACCAAGGTGGTGCCGATGAGCAGTAGGAACGACAGCGCCAGCACCTTCACCGTGGGATGCTTGCTGATGAAATCGCTCACCGAGCCGGCAAACACCATCATGAAGCCCACGGAGATCATCACCGCGATCACCATGACCATGATGTGGTCCACCATGCCCACGGCCGTGATCACGGAGTCGAGCGAGAAGACGATGTCCAAAATCGCGATCTGCACCAGGATGGCCCCCAGCGCGGACTTCACCGTGGCCTTTATCTCCTCCTCCAAATGCC
>JBDNIB010000345.1:0-1218 GCA_041688535.1 Prosthecobacter sp. | reverse complement strand
GCCGAGAACCGCGTCATGGCCAAGTCGCAGGACGACAAAGAATTCGCCGAGATGGCCGCTGCCGAAATCCCCGTGCTGGAGCAGCGCCTCGTCGATCTCGAAAAAGCCATCCAGGAGTCCATCCTGCCGCCCGATCCACTCGAAGGCCGCGACATCATCCTCGAAATCCGCGCCGGCACCGGTGGCGACGAGGCCAGCCTCTTTGCCGCCGATCTGCTGCGCATGTACACCCGCTTCGCCGAAACACGCGGCTGGAAGGTCGAGTCCCTCGACACCAGCCCCTCCGACGTCGGCGGCTTCAAGGAAGTCATCGTCAAAATCAGCGGTGAGGACGTCTATCGCGTCATGAAATACGAAAGCGGCGTCCATCGCGTCCAGCGCGTCCCTGCCACCGAGGCCCAGGGCCGCATCCACACCTCCGCCGCCACCGTCGCCGTGCTGCCCGAGGCCGAGGAAGTTGATTTCGAACTCAAATCCGACGAAGTCCGCATCGAAGTCTGCCGCTCCTCCGGCGCCGGCGGTCAGGGCGTGAACACCACCGACTCCGCCGTGCAGGTCATGCACATCCCCACCGGCACCATCGTCCGCTGTCAGGACGGCCGCAGCCAGATCAAGAACAAGGAAAAAGCCCTCAGCATCCTGCGTTCCCGCCTGCTGGAAAAGAAGCAGCAGGAAGAAGCCGCCAAATACTCCGCCAACCGCAAAAGCCTCATCGGCAGCGGCGGTCGCGAGGAAAAAATCCGCACCTACAACTACCCGCAGAACCGCGTCACCGACCACCGCATCGAGCTCACCCTCTACAACCTCGATCAGTTCGTCGAAGGCCGCATCGAACCCATCACCCAGGCCCTCCTCGCCAGTGATTTGACGGAACGCCTCGCCGAAGCGGGGCTGAACTGAGTTCGTCGTTCGGCATTCGTCCTCGTGGCTGAACTTGCCCGACACGTTCCACTTTATGGCCCTGCTCGGCAGCGGCATAGCGCGGCGGCCCGCGCCATCGCGGAACGCGCCTTGCAGCAGGCCGCGCAGGATCAGGCCACAGGCTTTGATTGGGAAACCTCGGGTTGCCGAGCTACAGGAAACGGGGTCAGGCTGCAACTGGCTGACAGGATCGTCATCATCATTGGTTCGGTGCATCGGCTTCGTCCAAAAACGTCTTCATCGTCTCGGGAACCATTCCCAGCGCACGCTTCCGGTCAAGGCGGCGCAACTGCTGGC
>JBDNIB010000035.1:0-3527 GCA_041688535.1 Prosthecobacter sp. | reverse complement strand
CGTCGGTGTATTCCTTGACGGCGAACTTCTTCTTGTCGGCGTAGTTGCCGGGGTTCACGCGGACTTTTTCGACCCACTTCACGGCCTCCATGGCGGCGTCGGGCTTGAAATGGATGTCGGCGACGAGCGGCACGTCGCAACCGGCGGCGCGGATGCCATCGCGGATGTGCTGGAGGTTTTCAGCGATGATGCGGGTCTGCGCGGTGACGCGGACGATCTGGCAGCCAGCTTCGGCAAGTCCGAGCGCCTCCTTCACACAGGCGGCGGCGTCCCGCGTGTCGCTGGTGAGCATGCTCTGCACCACGATGGGCGCGCCGCCGCCGATCTGGACATCCCCGACCATGACCGGTCGCGTTTCACGGCGCTGGTAGTTGTACAGGTCGGGACAGTAGCGGAGCAGGGGGGAGGACATGGCGAAGAGAAGAGGGCTAGAATGCCGGATTGCAGGCCCGGCGCAAACGGGAAGCCGTAGCGTGGGTGCTGGCGTTACAAGTTTTTTACAAGGGTCTTGCCGAATGGAGCACGACATGCTAAAAATGCATTCATTATGGCAAATATCATTGTTATCGAAGATCACCCGCCTGTGCTCAAGCTCCTGGCTACGCTCTGCTGCAACCAGGGGCACGAAGTCATGGCCTTCGACAATGGCCGCGCCGGATTGGCGGCGATTCGTGAGCTGCGGCCCGAGGTCGCGGTGGTGGATCGGCGGCTGGGTGAGATGGACGGACTGGATGTTGTGCGTGACGCTGGTGAAGCCTCGCCAGGGACCCGTTTTGTGATGGTTTCTGCCTGCACCGAGACACGGGACATCGTGTCTGCCATTCGCCATGGTGCCTGTGATTATGTGACGAAGCCGTTCGAGCCGGAGGAAATTCACAGCGCCGTGGATCGGGCGCTCGCCGAGCCCATGGTGCCGTCGCCAGCCGTCCGGCAGAAGCTCGTCATCCTTTGCCCGAAGCAGGCTGCGTGATCAGTCTCACACGGCTGGCGTGCAACTTTGAACTTTGACGTTTGCAACCGTTGGCGCATTGGTACGTATGGAAAACGTCCGTCGCTTGTTGTTTGCCGCCGTCGTGCTGGTGCTGGCCGCGCTGCTGTTCTCGTGGTGGCGTCATGATCGCGAGGGCTATGGCGTGCTGAACCTGCTGCGTGCTGAAAAGCCGGCGCAGGGTGTCCTCACGCAACCTGAGCAGCCCAAGCTAGGACTTGAAGAGCTGCCGCTGATGAGTCGGCTGAACGAGGAGTTTGCCAAACTCTCCGCCGCTGTGCTGCCATCCGTGGTCAGTGTGACGACCAAGACCGTGCGGCGTGGTGAAGTGCGCTGGCATCCATTTTTTGGCCTCATCGGCGAGCGGTCACAGATCGTGCCCGGCCTCGGTTCGGGGGTGATCATCAGTAAGGAGGGTCATGTGGTCACGAACTTCCATGTCATCAAGGATGTGGCGGAAATTCAGATCACCACCAATGACAACAAAAAGTATCCGGTGCAGATCCTGGGGGCCAATCCGGACCGCGACATCGTCCTGCTGAAGATCGAGAGCGATCGCAACGACTTCCCCGCGCTCAAGTTTGGCAACTCGGACGAGGCCCGCGTGGGCCAACTGGTCTTCGCCGTGGGCAATCCCTTCGGTCTCAGCGGCACCGTCACGCAGGGCATCATCAGTGCGCGTGACCGCCATCTCAGCGACAGCCAGTTCGACTACCTGCAAACCGACACCGTCATCAATCCCGGCAATTCCGGCGGGCCGCTGGTGAACGTGCGTGGCGAAATCATCGGGGTGAACGTGGCGATTTATCGCGGTGATGCGACGGTGCAGGCCTGGCAGGGCGTAGGTCTTGCCGTGCCGGCCAACGATGTGAAAATGGTCGTGGACGGCATCCAGGCCAAAATCCAGGAAGGCGCGAAAAATGCGGTGAATTCGAGCAGCCTGACTGGCAAAGGCTACCTGGGCCTCGAAGTCAGCAACGAACCCGTGGAGATCGATCCCGTGTGGGGCACCGCACGTCGGGGTGCGCTGGTGACGGATATCAATCCCAGCTCCCCCGCCGCCGAGGCAGGGCTGCGTACCGGTGATGTGGTGACGAAGTTCCAGGGCATGGCCTTCCGCTCCCCTGGCGACCTGCTGCAGATCATCCGCATGCAGCCGCCTGGCAGTGATGTGAAACTCGAAGTCATCCGCAACAACAAGTTGGGCGACATCATCGCCAAGCTCGGCGCACGGCCGGACGTGACTCAGTGAGCGGGCGCTGGGATTACTCGTGTTGTTTTAGGACCACGCGTCGTGCGTTTCTAGCCGCGCTGATGTGCAGCTCATCGTTTTGAAACCGCAGCTCCACGCTGCCATCGCTCCAGGTGTCGAGCAGCGGGATGTTCTGCTCTTTCGTCTGCTTGATGAGGGATGCAGGCAGCAGAATTTCGGCATCTCGCGCATCACTGCCGCAGAGAATCGCCTGCGGGCTGGTGCGCAGCAGGAGTTCGGCGCTCGGGGCGAGGTCGTGCTCATGCTGGCTGCGGATCAGCACATCGCAGCGCAGGTCGGCGGCGCTGTCGCAGAGAAATTTTTCGGCGTTCCAGCCGGCGTCGCTCATCCATAAAACACGCCAGGGGCCGCAGTGGAGCATGAGGACCATGGCGCGGTCGTCGCCACGCGCGTTGGTCACCTGCTGGGTGGGGTAAAGCACCTGCGCCTCGACCTTGAACCCTGCTGTGTCTGAAAGAGCGAGACGTTCATCCACCCGCAGTTTGCGCAGTGCGGGCGGATGCGGCTGGTCGAGCAGTCGCTTCAGGGTGGAGAGAGATGAGTCCAATCTTCCTGGTTCCTGCGTGCTGCAAAACAGCCGTGGCATGGCAAAGGTCTCTAGCACCTGTTCGACCGCGCCGACGTGGTCCGCGTCGTTGTGGCTCAAGAACACTCCTTGGACGGCATTCACGCCGCTGGAGTGCAGATAGGGCCGCAGCACACGGCGGAAACTTGATTCATCACCCGTGTCGAACAGCCAGTGTGAATCGCCGATGCGCAGGTGGTGCGCCGCGCCGCCATGCGGCAGCTCCAGCATGCGCCAAACGGCGGGAGCCGGTGTTTGCGGGGCATTCGGCTGGAAATGAAAATTGGCACCCGGCAGTCCGGCAAACCAAGCCGCACTGGCGATCATCGCCTTTGCCAGCGCCCAAGTGACATTGTTGAGGATGAGCTGCACGCCGGTGAGCTGCAACGCGGCCGCGCAGAGGCTCAAACAGGTGGCACCCAGGCAGAAAAACGACAGCGGCACCAGCACGCAGTTCGCGATCACCGCCACCGGCGTCACGGATTGGAAGTGAGCGAGGATGAAGGGCAGACTGCCAATCCACGCGGCGGTGGAAACACTCAGCGTGCCCGCCAGCCAGACGCGAAACTGGCTCCAACCGCGCTGCCGCCAGTTGGCGAGCTGTGGCGGCAGGAAGGGATCGAGTTGGGTGTAGGGAATCAAGCGTTCCAGCAGCGGCCCAGAGCCAATCGAGCTGATCCACAGCACGCCGAAGGAGAGTT
>JBDNIB010000034.1:0-3448 GCA_041688535.1 Prosthecobacter sp. | reverse complement strand
GGGCGGGAATTGAACCCGCGCATACCGGTTTTGCAGACCAGTGCATTACCACTTTGCTACCTCGCCGTGCTCGAAAGCGGGCGGAGAGTAGGCGGTTGAGCTCCTGCTGTCAACCGCGCTGCTGGGGATGGGCTGTCTGGAGGAGACAAGCGGCCCGTGTCATGGTTCACGAATGAGGGATCAACTGCCGAAGTTGCCCGGTGGTTTTTTCTCGGGCGCGCGTGCCTCTGGTTCGACTGCTTTCTCTGCTGTCTTGGCGGTTTCCTTCGGCTTCGCCTCTTCGACGGCTTTTTCCGGCGGGCGACGCAGGGAAGGTGTGGCTGGGGCGGCACCTTTGCGCCTGCTGCCGATGCCCTGGGCGAGGCGCTCATTCAGGCGGTCGATTTCCCCGGCTTCGAGCTTACCGTTACCGTTCTGATCGAGCCGCGAGAGCATTTGGCCGCCGCTGAGCGTTTTTTGCAGGGCTTCGACTTCCTCGGGGTCGATTTTGTGATTGCCGTTTTTGTCCACTTGCTTGAATCCGGCCAGCATGCGGGTTTTTCGATCGCCGGTGACCGGTGCTTTCAGGCTGTCCACCTCTGCTTGCTCGATCTCGCCATTGCTGTTTTTGTCGAGTTTGCGTAGCGCGACGTAGGATTTCTGCATGGAGGCCAGCTCATCGGGATCGACTTGATGGTTTTCGTTTCTGTCGAAGGGTTTGAGGACTTCTGCGGCTCCATCGTTGGCGGGACGAGCGGTAGGGCGTTTTTTGGCTTTGTCGGATGGAGCGGCAAGAGCGAGGGCGGGGAGGAGGGCGGTCATGATGACCAGGACTGGCAGATGAGAGGGTTTCATGTTCGCTAGAACGCGATTTTGCCCCTCTGGTTGCGCATTTTCATCATTCCTGCGCTATGAGACCTCTTTCGCATGCAGCCTTCTTCTTTGCGCATCGCCATCGTCGGTTCCGGCACCGCTGGGCCTGCGGCGGCGATCTTTCTCGCCCGCGCTGGGCATGAGATCAGCCTCTTTGAGCGTGCGCCGCAAAAGCTGCCCGTCGGCGCTGGATTTCTGCTGCAGCCCACGGGTTTGTCCGTGCTGCGGCAGCTTGGGCTGGATGAGGCGTTGCTGCCGAATGTCGCCAGGGTTTCCAAGCTCTACTGCCGCACGCGCTCGGGCCGGGTGTTGTTGGATTTGCCGTATGCGGAGCTTGGCGCAGGTCTTTTCGGCGCGGGCACGCATCGTGCGACCTTGCTCGATCTTTTGTTGAATGCGGCACAGCAGGCCGGGGCCAAAATTCTGTGGGATGTGACCATGGAGCGGCTCACGCGTAATGCCACGCAGTGCCCCAGCCTGTACGACAGCCACGACGTCACGCACGGCCCCTTTGATCTCGTGCTCATCTGCGATGGTGCTCACTTCACGCTGCGGGCGCAAAGCGGCGTGTTAGCGCGTGTCAGCCGCTACCCCTGGGGCGCGTTGTGGTTCATTGGCAAGCGCACGCCAGACTTCGATCCGCAGGTCTTGTGGCAATGCGTTGGCTCCACGCGTGAGCTGACCGGCTTTCTGCCCACGGGCACGCCGGATGATCTGCTCAGCATGTTCTGGAGCATACGCCTCGATCATATCGAACGCTGGCGTGCGACACCGCTCGACGTGTGGAAACGCGAAATCCTCACGCTGGCTCCGCAGGCGGCGGGTTTTATCGCACAAATCGAATCCCATGCCCAGGTCGCCACCGCTGTGTATCACGATGTGCGCATGCAGCGCTGGCACGGCGATCGCGTCGTGCTGTTGGGGGATGCCGCGCATGCCCTGAGTCCCCAGCTTGGCCAAGGCGTGAACCTCGCCCTCATGGATGCCGCTGCGCTCGCGGACTCGCTCGCCACGCAGTCATTGCCTCAGGCGCTCGCTCATTATTCTGCCACGCGGCGCAAACACCTGCGTTTCTACCAGTTTGCCACCCGCTGGACGACACCGTTTTTCCAGTCCGATCTACTGCCGCTCGGCTGGCTGCGCGACTTGACCTTTCCCATCATCCAGCGCATTCCGCCATTGCGTCGTCAAATGACGGCCACCATGGCCGGCGGCAAAACCGGACCGTTCAGCAGTCTCAAAGCAGCGCCGCTAAATCCGCCGCGAGTTGCTGCGCTTCATGCACCGGACGCTGTGCCGCACGTTCGACCGGTGGAAGAGAAAGAGCGGCCTCATTGAAGACACGGACGGCCATGTGAAGCTGGCTGTCCTTGATCCAGGTGTGAGCACCGATGGGCGTCTGGCAGCCAGCACCGAGGATTTTCAAAAATTCGCGCTCCGCAGTGACGCGTGACTCAGTTTCGGCGTGGTTGAGTGCTCGAATCGCGGTGATCGTAGCCTCATCTCCCGCGCGGCATTCGATGGCGATAGCTCCCTGCCCGGCGGCGGGAAGAAAGGTCACGGGATCGAGCGTCAAGGCGCTGAGTGTCTGCCCTTCGATGGCGATTTGATCGCCCTGCATCAATCCCAGGCGTAGCAGTCCGGCAGCGGCGAGCATTACGGCATCTAGCGCGTTTTCACCGAGCACTTTTTTCACCCGCGTGGGTACATTGCCGCGAATTTCGACGATCTGCACATCGGGGCGCAGAAACTTGAGCTGCGCGGCACGCCGCACGCTGCTGGTGCCGACACGGGCACCCTGCGGCAGTGTTGCCAGCGTGCAAGGCTGTGCGGTGATGAGCACGTCCTCGATCGCCGCACGCGGCAAGACCGCCGCGATGGTGAATCCGGCGGCGAGATCGCTCGGCACGTCCTTCAAACTGTGAACTGCGGCATCAATCTGACCGCTTTCGAGGGCGCTTTCGAGTTCCTTGATGAAGATGCCCTTGTCCACCTGCGCCACGTCGCTGAACTCGGAGAAGCGCAGATCCTGGCGCTTATCGCCGCTGGTCTGGATGATCTGGCGCTCGATGCGCAGGTGCGGATGCGCGGTCTGCAGGTCCGCCGTGACCATGTTCGTCTGCGTGAGGGCGAGCTCGCTACCGCGGGTGCCGAGGGTTATTTTTTCGATGCTCATGAAGCGATGAATCCGTGCTGTTGTGGGCCGGGTGGTTTGAGGAAGCCGTATTTTTCGAGCTGCTCCTCGATGATGCGCTCGCAGGCGGCGAGCTGGCGTATGCGCTCGCGGCGGCCGTCGTCGGCGATGGCTTGCAAAGCGTCGATGTCGTAAAGATACACTCCTTCGATCTCGTTCACGGCGGGGTCCACGTCACGCGGCACGGCGATGTCGATGAGCAGCAGCGGGTTCCAGCGGCGCTGGCGCATCACCTGCTCGATCTGCTCCGGTTTGATGACAAAATGCGGGGCGCTGGTGCTGGAGATGATGACATCGACCTCATGCAGCGCGTGCTCCCATTCGTCGAACTTCAGCGCGGTGCCTTTCATCTCGGTGGCGAGCTCCACGGCCTTATCGTAGCTGCGGTTGGAGACGATGATG
>JBDNIB010000344.1:0-2601 GCA_041688535.1 Prosthecobacter sp. | reverse complement strand
TTCATGTTGGGGATGCCATACATGAGCAGGCCACCGGGGCGGTCGGCACGTTCGAAGACAGTGACGGTGTGGCCGGCCTTGTTGAGCTGGGCGGCGGCGCTGAGGCCGGCGGGGCCGGAGCCGATGATGGCAACGGTTTTGTCGGTGCGCTTTTCGGGCGGCATGGGCTTCACCCAGCCTTCTTCCCAACCTTTGTCGATGATGCTGACCTCAATGTTCTTGATCGTAACCGGCGGCTCGTTGATACCGAGCACGCAGTAGCCTTCGCATGGGGCGGGGCAGACGCGGCCAGTGAACTCGGGGAAGTTGTTGGTCTTATGCAGGCGGTCGAGCGCCTCTTTCCACAGGCCACGAAAGACGAGATCGTTCCACTCGGGGATGAGGTTATTGACCGGACAGCCGCTGGCCATACCGCTGATGAGCGTGCCGCTGTGGCAGAACGGAATGCCGCAGTCCACGCAGCGAGCGCCCTGATTTTTCAGGCGGTCCTCTGGCAGGTGCAGGTGGATTTCCTTCCAATCCTTGACGCGCTCAAGCGGGTCGCGGTCAGCAGGTAGTTCGCGTTCGAATTCGATGAAGCCGGTTGGTTTTCCCATGGTCGCTAGTCTGTAAAAAGTGAGGTCTGTTGGTTCGTGGCGCGTGATGCGGGTATCCTAGCTGCCGCCGATGCGGGCGACGTCGCGGGCGTTGGCCTCGAAGGCGGCGATGAGAGCGTCGTCACCGGTGAGGCCGTCGGACTTGGCTTTCTTGATGGCTTGGAGCACGCGTTTGTAGTCCGATGGCATCACTTTGACGAATTTCGGCAGCATCTGTTCCCAGAGGGCGAGCACCTTGAAGGCTTTCTGGCTCTTGGTGAGATCGGCGTGCTTTTTGATGAGGGCGTAGAGGGCGTCGATCTCCTCTTTGTCTTCGAGGGTTTCGAGGCCGACCATGCTGGCGTTGCAGCGGGTGGCGAAATCGCCCGCTTCATCGAGCACATAGGCCACGCCGCCGCTCATGCCTGCGGCGAAGTTTCGTCCAGTGAGACCGAGCACGACGACACGACCACCGGTCATGTATTCGCAGCCGTGGTCACCCACGCCTTCGACGACGGTGTCCACGCCGCTGTTGCGGACAGCGAAACGCTCGCCGGCCATGCCACGCAGGAACAGTTCGCCACTCGTCGCGCCATAGAGCGCGGTGTTGCCAGCGATGATGTTGTCCTCGGCGGCGAAGTCAGAGCCAGCCGGTGGGTAGATGATGATGCGCCCGCCGCTGAGCCCCTTGCCGATGTAGTCGTTGCCATCGCCTTCCAGCTCGAGCGTGACGCCCTTCGGCACGAAGGCACCGAAGCTCTGACCGGCGGTGCCGTTGAACTTGATATGAACAGTGTCGTCCGGCAGACCGTGCCAGTAGCGTTTGGTGATCTCGTTGCCGAGGATCGTGCCGACGGTGCGGTTGACGTTGCGGATGGCGACGGTGGCGGTGACTTTTTCACCGTTCTCAATGGCCGGTTTGCACAGATCGAGCAGCGTGGTGATGTCGAGGCTGCGGTCGATGCCGTGATCCTGAATCTCGGTGCAGAAACGACCGACTTCGGGGCCGACTTCGGGCTGATACAGCAAGTTCGAGAGGTCAATGCCACGCGCTTTCCAATGATCGACAGCATGACGTGGTTCCAGCACATCCGTGCGGCCCACCATCTCTTCGAGCGTGCGGAAACCGAGTTCGGCCATGAGTTCGCGCACTTCCGTGGCGATGAACTTCATGAAATTGACGGCGTGATCAGGATCGCCGCTGAATTTGGCACGCAGCTTTGGATCCTGCGTGGCCACGCCGACCGGGCAGGTGTTCAAATGGCAGACGCGCATCATGATGCAGCCCAGCGTGACGAGCGGAGCGGTGGCAAAGCCGAACTCCTCCGCGCCAAGCAGCGCGGCGATGACGACATCGCGACCAGTTTTCATCTGGCCGTCCGCTTCGACGACGATGCGGCTGCGCAGGTTGTTCAAGACGAGGGTTTGATGCGTTTCAGCGAGGCCGAGTTCCCATGGCAGGCCGGCGTGCTTCACGGATGTCTGCGGAGAGGCACCTGTGCCGCCGTCGAAGCCGGAGATCAACACGACGTCGGAGTGCGCCTTCGCGACACCGGCGGCGATGGTGCCGACGCCGACTTCGGAGACGAGCTTCACGCTGACGCGGGCGGCACGGTTCGCATTCTTCAAATCGTGGATGAGCTGGGCCAAATCCTCGATGGAGTAGATGTCATGATGCGGCGGTGGCGAGATCAAACCGACACCCGGTGTCGAGTGACGCACCTTCGCGATCCACGGATAGACCTTGCCGCCAGGAAGCTGGCCGCCTTCGCCGGGCTTCGCGCCCTGGGCCATCTTGATCTGGATTTCCTTGGCCTGGCTCAAATAGAGGCTGGTGACACCGAAACGACCGGAGGCCACCTGTTTGATAGCGCTGTTCTTCGAATCACCGCGTTCGTTAGTCCAGGTGAAGCGCTCGGGGTCTTCGCCGCCTTCACCGGTGTTCGATTTGCCGCCGATGCGGTTCATGGCGATGGCGAGCGACTCATGCGCCTCGCTGGAGATGGAGCCGTAGCTCATCGCGCCC
>JBDNIB010000008.1:0-5944 GCA_041688535.1 Prosthecobacter sp. | reverse complement strand
GCTTTCGCCTTCCATGCCCTGTCAGCGGATGGAGCGGTCAAAACCGGCTCCATTGAGGCCGCCGACCGTGGTGACGCGGTGCGGCAGCTCGCACGGCGCGGCCTGCAGGCCCGCACCGTCCAAGCGCAGGGTGCGGAGCGCGAGAAAAAAGCCGTGGCTGACGCACCGACCACGCTGCACATCGCCAAGGCCGATGTGATACGCTTTACCGAGGACATGGGCGATTTGCTGGCCTCCGGCCTGCAGGTGGAGCAGGCCTTGCAAGCCATGGAAAACCGCAGCGCCTCCAAGCTGGGCCTGCTGGCCAAGCAGGTGCGTGAACTGGTGCGCGACGGCGTGCCGCTCTCCAACGCGCTGCGCCAGGTGTCGGAGTCCTTCGATGAATTGTACTGCAACATGATCGCCGCCGGGGAGAACAGCGGTGCCTTGGACGAGATCATGGACCGCCAAGCGCGGCATCTGCGGCTGATGGAGACGATCCAGGCCAAAGTGACCGGCGCGTTGATCTATCCCGCGTTTTTGATCGTCTCCGGCGGGGCGCTGGCACTGATCATGGTAACGTATCTGCTGCCGAAGCTCGCCACCCTCCTCACCGGCACCGGCAAGGAGCCGCCGTGGACGATCCGCGCCAGCCTGGCTCTCTCCGACGTGCTCAAAAACTACTGGTGGGCCATTTTGATCGCCATCGCCTGCCTCGGTATGGCCTTGTTCGCGCTGCGCAAGACTCCCGCGTTTTTGTCCTGGTGGCACCGCTTCATGATCGGCTGTCCTGGCATCCGCGACATCACCCGCGCGCGGTTTGAGCTGCAAATGTTCGAGACGCTCGGCAGCCTGCTGCGTGGCGGCGTACCGCTGCTACCCGCGCTGGAGCTGGTGCGCCGCGCCGTGAACAACCTGCATCTCAAAGCGGCGCTGGTGCAGGCGGAGGCCATGGTCCAGGAGGGTTCCGCGCTCAGCCACGCGATGAAAAAGACCCGCGCCCTTGATTCCCAGTCCATCGATGTCATCCGCATCGGCGAGGAAACCGGCCAGCTCGCCGTGGTGCTCGGCAAGGCCGCTGCCCGCATGGACACGCAGCTCACCCGTGTGATCGAGCGCGTCACCGCGCTCATCCAGCCCTGCCTGCTGCTGCTCATGGCCGGGCTTGTCGGCGGGCTGGTTTACACGATGGTGAACATCGTTTTCTCCACCCTCAGCCAGCTCAACCGTTGATCCCTCCATTCGCATGAAACACCTCCAAGCCAATTCGCCACGTCACAAGGCCTTCACACTCCTCGAAATGATGGTCGTGCTGCTCATCATCGCACTCATCATCGGCAGCGTGGCAGTCATGGTACAGGGCATCGAGGGCAACGCACAGCAGGTCACCACCAGTGGCAAAATCAAGGCGCTCGAAGTCGCGCTCACCTCCTACAAGATCAGCAACTTGGTGTACCCCACGCAGGAACAGGGCCTAGAGGCGCTGGTCACCCGGCCCACCGGGGAGCCCAAACCGCGCCGCTGGAGCGCGGTCATGAAGCCGGACGGCCTCATGGACCCCTGGGCCCGCAAGATCACCTACCGCAATCCCGGCAAGCGCAACGCGGGCGGTTATGACGTGTTTTCCCTCGGCCCTGACGGCCTGGAAAACACCGAGGACGACATCGGCAACTGGTAAACTCCCATGCAACGACACGCCGCCGCCTTCACGCTGCTGGAGATAATCGTGGTGCTCTTCATCGCGGCGCTCGTCATCGCCGTCGGCGCAGGGGCCGTGGCACAGCTCACCGCAGACCACGAGCTGCGACAGGTGGCGAATGAGGCCGAGATCACCCTCATGCAGGCGATGACGCGCACGGTGGCCACCGCCCAGCCGCAGCAGGTGAATCTGGCGGAACTGGCCCGCAAGGCACGGCTGAGCGTGCGGCGGGTGGGCGTGGATGAGTTCGTGCCCGCCGAGGGGCAGCGCCTGTACCTGCGGCCCGGCGGCTTGTGCGAGCCGCTGACCCTGCGCTGGCAGACCGGCACAGCCTGGATCAGCGCCACGCTGGACCCGCTCACCGGTGCCTTTGCGGAAACGGAGGAGCAACTGTGAGCACGCGCGGCTTCACCCTACTGGAGACGCTGCTGGCGCTGATGGTGTTCAGCCTGGCGGTCGTCGCCCTGGTGGAGGTCATCCATCAGCTCGGCGGCACCACGCTGCTGCAACGACGGGAGGCGGAGGTGCAGGAGCACATGCAACTGCTGCTCATCGAGCACACACGGCTGCCGGATGCGCCCGAGCAGGCCGAATACAAGGAAGGCGATGTCGTTTACACCGTGAAACGCGTGCCGCTGGAGCTGCGCAACCAGGACGGCCAACCGCTGCAAAATTTGTTCGAGGTGCGCGTGACGGCGGAATGGCTGGAGGGCAGCCTCAAGCAGCAGGCCACCGCCGAAACCTGGTTTTATCCACCGCTGTTCCGCCTGCCCGGCACCTGAGCCATGCGCATGCCCACTAGCCAGACTCGCGCACTACGCGGCGGCTTCACGCTGCTGGAGGTCGTCATCGTGCTCTTCATCGTCTCGCTGGTGCTCGGCGCGGTTTACACCATCGCGCAGGGTACGTTGACGCTCGCCGACGACGTGCGCCGCGCCCAGATGCGCGACAGCCGCCGGCATGCCTTTGCCGCCTGGTTCACGCGGCAGGTGGCCAGCCTGCCCGCCACCGGCTCGCTCAGCCTCGTCACCACGCAGGAGCAGGGCCGCTATGTCTCCGCGCTGGATTTGCGCCATGTGCCTTCGCCCTTTGATGGCACACCCGGATGCGCCGTGAAGCTCTTCACCGAGCCAACACCCGGCGGCGGCCTGCGGCTGCGCCTTTCCTGCCGTAAACCCTGGGATGAAACGCCCGGAGTCAGCCTCGTGCTGTTTGACAGCCTGGAGGAGTTTGAATGCCGCGTGTTCGACCCCGGCTCCAAACAGTGGACAACCATCTGGAATCAGCCCCCAGTAGGTGGCGAGCCCAATCCCACCCTGCGTCCTCTGCTGTTGGAAACCACCATGTCCCAGGGCGGTGACGCTGCCTGGCGGCAGGTGTGCTGGATCCCACCACCGCCGCCAGCGTTCTCCTCACCCACGGGCGTACATCCACCCACTGGCGTGCCTGCGCCTGATGGCACGCGTCCAATTCCGGAGGTGAAATGACCAGCGGGCCGCTGCAGGCACCCTGTGCATAGTGGAATCCACTATGCCAAAATTGCGGTGTCTCACGAGGGCAAGCACCGTAGCTGCTGACAATATCGGAACAACCACGGCAGGGCATGATTGGCGGTGTCAACAACACCACAACGCGCCATGAACACCAGCACATCCAACACCACCGCCCGTCAGCGTTTCATCCAGAATCTGGCCGAGAGCGAGCTTTTTCAGCACTACCAAAAGGCCTTCCACACGCTCACGCGGCTGCCCTTGAACTTGCAGGCCGTGAAGGAAGACGAGCAGATCGACCAGCTCGTGTCCCGCACGGGAGTCGCCGGTGTGGTGCAGACCCAGGTACCGGTGCGCGTGGGAAAAAACACCATCGCCACCATGCTTACCGGCGGCGTGCGACTCCAGCCCGCCAATGCGGATACCTTTGCCCCCGTCGCCAAGGCACTGCTGGATGATGACCGCTCCGCCACCGAAATCCGCAGCGCCAAAGTGCAGTTCGAGCAGGTGCCGGTGATGCGGCCGGAACGCTACGAGGCCGCCATCGCCATTCTGCAATCGTTTGCCATGCAGCTCGGCGACAGTGCCCATCGCATGCTGTTTGCGAACGCCACGCACGAGCCTGAAGCGGTGCGCAATGCCAAGGTGTTCATCCACCAGCACCTAGCCGAGCCGATGTCCCTCGAAGCCGTCGCCAGCGCGGTGAACGTCAGCCCCTTCCACTTCTGCAAGCTGTTCAAACGCGCCACCGGCCTCACCTTCACCGATTTCGTCAGCCGCGCCCGCGTGGAAAAAGCCAAGCGCATGCTGATGAAGCCCGCCGCCCGCATCACCGAGGTGGCCTACGATGTCGGCTTCCAGAGCCTGTCCCACTTCAACCGCAGCTTCCGCCGCATCGCCGACGAGTCGCCCACGGAATTCCGCAGCCGCATGAAGCACGGCGAACCCGCGCAGCTCGCCGCCTAGAATTTGTCGCCATGTGCATCGCCCTGCGATGTTTCGACGACATAGCCCCGGAGAGGAAGCCCGAGCGCGTTGGGTCCCACTTCTCCGGGGTTTTTTGTGCCCTGATCCAGGCGTGGATGTGCTTGACCGGCCCGCGCCCTCTGCGCACACTCGCGGTCCCTCCACAGCTCAACCCACACCCCCCACTTTTTGTTTATGAACCGGAAAATTCGTTATGGCATGATCGGCGGCGGACGCGGCGCCTTCATCGGCGGCGTTCATCGCATCGCAGCTTCCATTGATCAGCAGATCGAGCTCGTTTGCGGCGCTTTTTCCTCCAATCCCGAACGTTCCAAGGCCAGTGGCGCTGACTTCTTCCTGCCTGCCGAACGCTGCTACGGTACCTTCGATGAAATGCTCAAGACGGAGGCCGCGCTGCCTGCGGACAAGCGCATGGACTTCGTCTCCATCGTCACGCCGAACCACCTGCACTTCCCGGCGGCGAAAGCGGCGCTAGAGGCAGGCTTCCACGTCCTTTCCGACAAACCGGCGACTTTCAATCTCGCGCAGGCGAAGGAACTCGTAGGCATCGTGAAGGCATCCGGCAAACTCTACGGCGTCACCTACAACTACACCGGCTACCCGCTCATGCGTCAGGCACGGCAGATGATTGAGGAAGGCAAACTCGGCGAGATCCGCAAAGTCGTGGTCGAGTACCCGCAGGGCTGGCTGGCCACGATGTTGGAAAACACCGGTCAAAAACAGGCTTCCTGGCGCGTCGATCCCGCCATCTGCGGTGCCGCTGGTTGCATGGGTGACATCGGCACGCACGCCATCAACCTCGCCGAATACGTCACCGGCTTGCACATCAAGGAACTCGCCGCCGACCTCACCATCTTCCTCGGCAAAGAAGGCCGCCGTCTTGAGGACGATGGCAACGTGCTGCTGCGCTTCACCAACGGTGCCAAGGGCGTGCTGCACTCCAGCCAGATCAGCGTCGGCTGCGAAAACAACCTCAGCCTCCGCGTCTATGGCGAAAAAGGCGGCATCGAGTGGTCCCAGCTCGATCCGAACACGCTGATCGTCACCTCGCTCGACCAGCCGAAGCAGATCTACCGTACCAGCATGGGCTACCTCGGCAGCGCTGCCGCCGCCTGTTCCCGCACCCCCGCCGGCCATCCCGAAGGCTACCTGGAAGGCTTCGCGAACATCTACAAAAACTTCGCCAACCACATCCGCGCCGTCAACGCCGGCACCGCGCCGAACCCGCTCGACATGGACTACCCGACCATTGAGGAAGGCGTCGCCGGCATGGCCTTCATCGAGGCCGTCGTCGCCTCCTCTGCCGCCAACGCCGCCTGGACACCGCTGGACTACACGCCAACCACCCGTGCCAAGTATGGCGATGCCACGCTGACGAGTGATCGTGGCGGACTGGCGTAGCGGCTGAATCTGGGGTTGCTGGACGCCTGGAAAGAAGATTATTATCACGTCATGACGAAAACCCTGAATCCCAAGGCGCAATACATCGTGCGTAACGGCGTGGCTTCGGCGGTGATCCTGCCCATCGCGGAGTATGAACAGCTACTGGAAGACCTGCACGATCTTGCCGTGATCGCCCGCCGCAAAGACGAGCCGCTGATCCCTCTGGCTGAAGTCAAAAAGCGCCTCAAGAGTCATGCCTGACTACACCGTCAGCTTCCGCCGCTCCGCTGAAAAGACGCCACCGCAAAAAGTCATTTGGCGATTTGCGGAGTTAGGCGAGGTGGGCTTGGCCCTTGGCGGGGAGGCTATGGATGTTGGCGGTGGCCCGGATTGTTCGGTGGATGCT
>JBDNIB010000343.1:0-6761 GCA_041688535.1 Prosthecobacter sp. | reverse complement strand
CCGATGCACTCAAGCCCTTGATCGCGGAAGGAGCATTTTTCGTCGCGAATGTTTCCGGCACGCCGAGACGAGTGCCCATTCGTGAAGTGAGCGAAGAAAACGGCGTCAGCGTGCTCCGTTTCGAGGCGAGCGAGTTACGCAATGGCACACGCTTTGAAACCGGACGGGAAATTGTGACCCAGCGTGCGTTCAGCTACGGCAATCTGCGCGATTCTGATCCCGAACGCTCGGTCCATGTCTTTGCTGATGCCGCGTATGGCACTCGTGCGGGCCAATCCTACCCGTTGTGGAATTGGTGCGTGTTGTTCGAGGATTTCGACGTTCACGAATCACCCTGACGAGTCTGAAACCGCACTCCATTTTTATACAACCATGAAACTAATCGCACTCTTTCTCACCCTCGCTCTAGGCGCTCATACGGCTGAGCCGATCAATATAGGCAGTCGCCGCGAACTCTTCGCGGATCACTTCCTTATCGACAAACTCAGTGGCACGGAGTTGCAACTGCACTCGCCGCGTGATGAAGGCATTGCCTTCAAGTTTGATCAGCCCTGGGAAGGCGGGTTCAGCGGCTACGCGACGATTGTGCGCATTGGCGACAAACTGCGCGCCTACTACCGTGGCAAGCCGATTGCGAACAAGGATGGCAGCGATGATGAAGTCACTTGTTGTGCCGAGTCTGCGGATGGCATTCATTGGACGCGCCCTGACGTGGGCGTTTATGAGGTGCAGGGCACACGGAAGAACAACGTCGTGCTCATGAACGCCAGCACGGTCACCCACAACTTCAGTCCTTTTCGTGATGAGCGACCAGGAGTGCAGGAGAGCGAACGTTTCAAGGCGTTTGGTGGTACCATGCAGGGCGGCGGCTTGGTGGCTTACAAGTCGGCCGATGGACTGCGCTGGAAGAAGATGGCGGAGGCTCCGGTGATCACCCAGGCGATGGTGCCTTACAAATACATGTTCGACTCGCAGAACGTGCCGTTTTGGTCGGTGGCAGAAAAGAAGTACCTCTGTTACTACCGCGTGTTTGAGAACAACATCCGCCGCATCGTGCGCAGTGAGAGCGCGGACTTTCTTAAGTGGTCACCGCCCGTGCTACTGGAGTATCGCAACCCAGATGTTGAGGTCCCCATCGAGCATCTCTACACCAACCAGACTCATCCTTACTTCCGCGCACCGCACCTCTATGTCTCCATCGCCGCGCGGTTCATGCCTGGGCGTCGCGTGCTCTCCGACGAGCAGGCGGCGGCGATCAAGGTGAATCCTGGATACTTCAAAGACACCTCGGATGCCATCTTCATGACCACGCGGCCAGCCGAGGGTGCGGCGCACGCCGGTTTCTACGACCGCACATTCTTGGAGGGTTTCATTCGCGGCGGCATCGGCGCGCAGAACTGGGTGTCGCGCACGAATTACCCCGCGCTGAATGTGGTGCAGACCGGTCCCGCTGAGATGTCGGTCTATGTGAATCAGGACTACGCCCAGCCCACCGCGCATCTGCGGCGCTATTCGCTGCGGCTGGACGGTTTTGCCTCGCTGCACAGCGGCTATGCTGGCGGCCACATGATCACGAAACCACTCGTCTTCACCGGACGTGAGCTATCGCTGAATTTCTCCACTTCGGCAGCGGGCGGGGTGAAAGTCGGCATCGAAGATGACGAAGGCAAAGCGATGCCTGGCTTCTCCATTGAGGACTGCCAGATGCAGATCGGCAACGAACTGGATCGCAAAGTGACGTGGAAATCTGGCACTGATGTCAACTCGCTCTCCGGCAAGCCGGTGCGTTTGCGTTTTTCCATGAAGGACGCGGACATCTACTCATTTCAGTTCACCAAGTAACCCAACACGCATCCAGGATGAAAACGCTCCTCGTTCTAGCCGCCCTCTGTGCCTCGCTTGCCGCGCAGGACATCACGCGCTTCGTCGCCATCGACAACGTCTGCGCGTGGCCGAACCTCACGCTGCTGCCCGATGGCAGCATCAACGCCACGATCTTCGGCCAGCCCAGCCACGGGCAGGTCGCTGGCGCGGCGGAATGCTGGAACAGTCCTGATGGCGAGTTCTGGACGAAGCGCGGCATTCCCGCGCCGAACGACCCGCAGACCAATCGCATGAACGTCGCCGCCGGACTCGCAAAGAATGGCGACCTGCTCGTGCTCTGCTCGGGCTGGACGGATGTGAAGCAACCGCAGCGTCCGAAGCAGTCCGCCTTTCGCGATGATATTCTCAGCACCTGGGTCTGCCGCAGCAGCGATGGCGGCAGAACGTGGGAGCAACGGAAGGAATTCCTTGCGCCGGATGCAGGCAGGACAAACTACATTCCCTTTGGCGACATCAAACTCGGCGAGGACAGCGCGCTGCACGTTTCCTGCTACGGCGGCGAGTTCACTGATCCGACAATCAGCACCAAGACCAAGGGTTACCGCTCCTGGCATTTCCGCAGTGATGACGATGGTAAAACTTGGACTCGCACTGGCACGATTCACCAAACTGGCAACGAAACCACCCTTCTTCACCTCGGTGGCAAACGCTGGATGGCCGCTGCACGCGAGACCGGTATGGACATTTACATTTCCGAGGACGACGGCGTCACCTGGGGTGAACCGAATCGCGTGACGCAGAAAAATGAGATCAACGGCCATCTCCTCCGCCTCAAGGATGGGCGCATCCTCCTTGCGCACGGCAGCCGTGTGAAAGGCCAGTTTGGTGTCCTCGCGAAACTCACCAGCGATGAAGGCAAAACATGGAGCGAGCCGGTGCGCATCGCGAACACGTTGGAGTCCGACTGCGGCTACCCCAGCACGATGCAGCGTGCCGACGGAAAACTCGTGTCCGCCTGGTATTCCAAGACTTCCGAGAACCACCAGCGCTACCACATGGGCGTCGCCATTTGGGAGGCACCACAGCCATGAAAACACGATCACTATTCGCCTTCATTGGTATCAGCGCAGCGGCTTCTGCGGCGGATTTCTTCGACGAAACGAAGGCCACGACGATCTTCGCCTTCGACAATGTCTCCATGCCGTTCTCGCAGAATCTGCGGTTGGAGATGCGGTCGCCCACCAAGCATCCGGCCAATCCCGTGCTGCCACGCGGTGCTCCAGGCACGCCGGATGCGCAGGGGGTGCAGTTTTATGGCTCCGTCATCAAGGAGGGAGACAAATTCCGAATGTGGTATGTGGCCTTTGACGACAACAAGGAGAGTAAGGTGGCCTCGGCGCGCTGGCACGCGGCTTATGCGGAGAGCACGGACGGCGTGAACTGGATGAAACCGAATCTCGGCCTCGTGGAATTCAACGGGAACAAAAACAACAACCTGCTGCGCATGGATGGCGGGCCATGGGGCTTTGTGAATTTGAAAGTGATCAAGGACGAGGACGATACTGATCCATCCCGGCGTTATAAAATGACCACGCACGTCTATTTCAGGCACAACACCCGGCTGGGGACATTGCTGCCGTTTGTCAGCGCCGATGGTTTGACCTGGAAGCCGGTGAATGAGGTGAAGTCCGTGAAGGCGGAACTCAGTAAAGAAGATTTGCTGCTGCCAGGCGTCCACTTTGAGCCCAGCGGCGGCCTCTACAAATGGGACGGCATGTATTACGCCTCCGGCCAGAGCGCCATGAATGCCACGCAGCCTTATCATGGCCGCGTCGCTCGAGCGTATCATTCGGCCGACTTTGTCCATTGGTCGCCCACGCAGGCCATCAGCTTCGTGCGACTGCCGCAGCACACCTTGCTCGGTCCTGGGCGCAGTCTTGAAGGCGAGCAGACGCATGAGGGCATCAGCGTGTGGAATCGGCGCAACCTATTGCTCGGCATCGTGGGACTGTGGCACGGCGCGAAGGAATGGCAGGACATCACCATTGATCTCGGCTTCGTCGTCAGCAACGATGGCATCCAGTTTCGTGAACCCGCGCATGAATGGACCTTCCTCAAACGCGGTGATGACGGTCAGTGGGACCAGGGCGGTCTGCTGCAAGGTCAGGGGTTTGAAAACATCGGCGAACAGACCTTCATCTACTACGGCGCGTGGGACCCGCGTCATTGGAAGAACTCGCCGCCACGCGGCGGAGTCGGCATTGCCATGTTGCCGCGCGATCGCTTCGGCGATCTCGTGGTCGAAACCGCAGGAAAAGGCCCGGGCGACTACCAGCAGCCGCAGATCACCAGCGAATTTGTCACAGCCTCCATTCCAGTGAAGCAGCCGAATTTTTTCGTAAACGCAGACGGACTCGGAACAGACGCGGCTCTGCGCATCGAACTGCTGGATCATCTGGAGCGTCCCATCGCGGCTTACTCTGGCGAGAACGCCGCCGTCGTGACTCAAAGCGGCTTTCAGACACCGGTGACGTGGGACAAATCCGCAGCGCTGCCGGAGCGCGTTCGTCTGCACGTCGTCTTCGAAGGCAAACACAGCACCAACATCCGCTTTAACGCCATCTATCTCCAACCATGAAATCACTACTCTTCACTCTCCTCATCGCCTTGCCGCTGCATGGCGCAGAACAAATCTTCTTTGCTTTTGATGACCAAAATATCGCTTGGCAGCACAATTTGAAACTGACCCTTGTCGAAGCGCAGAAACATCCGGCGAATCCGGTGCTGCGCAGCGGGCCACCGGGCTCGCCAGACTATGGTCATGCGGTGCTTTATGGAACGGTAATGAAGCAAGGTGACGTCTTCCGTATGTGGTATCTCGGCATGCATGAGCCGGAGATCAAATCCGGTCAGGCACCCGGCTGGTGGCGGCCGATGTGCTATGCGGAGAGCAAGGATGGTGTGACGTGGACGAAGCCGGAACTGGGCCTGGTAGAGTTCAATGGCAACACGAAGAACAACATCTGCCTCATCGAAGGCGATCCGCACTCGATGACGCGCGTGAATGATTTCCTCTCCGTCTTGCACGAGCCAAACGATCCTGATCCGGCGAAGCGCTACAAGTGCGCCTACATCGCGCACATGCCGTTCGATGAGGTCAAAGGCGGTCGCAGCAAGATCGGACCGAACGAAAAGCGCTGGGGCGCATTTATCACTGCAACCAGCGCGGATGGTTTGAAATGGAAATGCGTCGGAGATCGTCCGGCGAATGCCGGTGGAGAGCGCTTCGAGGTCAGCGGCTTGTATCGCTTCGGCGACTTTTACTATGCTACCGGACAGCTTCTCAGTCCGTGGTCGTGGCGACCAGATGGTAGGGAGATTGGCCGTGACATGCTGGCGTATCGCTCGCCGGATTTCGTGACGTGGTCGAAAGCGAAGGCGTTGTCGTATGCGCGTCCTGGCCAGCTCACGGATCCACCGATCAAAGGCCAACAGATGCACATGGGTGCGGGCTTGTGGAATCGTGGCAATGTCATGGTCGGACTGCACGGTATGTGGCAAGATGCAGAGCAAGCGCCGCCGAAGGGCAAGAGCTGGAACTACGGCGTTCGGGTCGATCTCGGCCTCATGGTGAGCAACGACGGCGTGCATTTCCGTGAGCCGGTGCCTGATTTCAAAATCATCCCACGAGGTAAAGAAGGTGAGTGGGATGATGTCGCTATCCTCCAAGGCCATGCCTTTGTGAACGAAGGTGACAAAACGATGATCTGGTATTCGCACTGGGACACTGGTGGCGTGCTCACGAACATGGACATCGGTCTCGCAACGCTGCGGCGTGATGGTTTTGGCGCGCTCTCGCGCAAAGTGGCGGAGGAAGAAGGCCATTTCATCACCAGCACCTTCACGGTAAAGGAGATCGCGCTGAACGTGGATGGCATCACCGCTGATGCGCCGCTTTCGCTCCAACTGCTTGACCATCTTGACCACCCGCTCGACGGCTATGCGGCCAAGGTGACACAGAACGGCGTGCGTGTGCCTATTGTCTGGTCGAAACCACTGCCTGCGGGCAAGAGACTCGCCTTGCGGGTGAACTTTACCGCGAACAGCACGGCAAAGGTTTATGCGATTTACCTCAACGACTGATCTCTATGTCGCTCAAACTTGTCACCGAACTGAATGACAGCGACCGCAAACTGCTGCACCGCGCGATTGACGGCTTTGTGCCGGACAAGGTCTTCGATGTGCATACGCATCTGTTTCACACGCGCCACTTCGCCGAAGGGAAACGTCCGGTGTTTCTGGATGAGGATCGCGGCTATGGCATGGCCGATTTTCAGGCAGCGATGCGGCTATGGTTGCCGGGACGCGAGGTGGAGGGGCTGTTCTTTGGTTTTCCGAGCACGGGCAATGATCGCGTGGGTGAAAACGCCTGGGTGCAGTCGCAGGTCGATGTGAGCACGAATTCGCGGGCGATTGTGCTGACGGCTCCGACGGATGATCCAGCCGAGGTGCGGCGGCTCATGAGCACGGGTATGTTTGTGGGCATCAAGCCGTACCGCATGTATGCCGACGTGCCGGACACCAAGGAGGCGGAGATCGAATCCTTTGCGCCGGAGTGGATGTGGGAGGCCTGCCACGATCACGATGGCATCATGATGCTGCACATCATGCTGGCGGACGGCATCACCGATCCACGCAATGTGGAAGCGATTCGGCGGCTCTGTCGGCGCTATCCGCGCTGCAGGCTGGTGCTGGCGCATGTGGCGCGATCCTTCAACTACCGCCATGCTCGCGAAGGTCTGCATCACCTCATCGATCTCGACAATGTGGTGGTGGACACCTCGGCGGTGACGCAGGCGGGCGCATTTCGTGCCGCCATCGAGATTCTGGGGCCTAAGCGCGTGCTGTGGGGCAGCGACTACATGGTCAGCGAATTG
>JBDNIB010000342.1:0-2784 GCA_041688535.1 Prosthecobacter sp. | reverse complement strand
TTTCGAGCCACGATGCCAAAGCTGATCTCGAAACCCGCGCTCGCTCGTGGCTGCACGCCAACTGCGCCCACTGCCATCGCCGTCACGGTGGTGGCAGCGTGCAACTCATGGTCAATGCCGATCTGCCCACGGCGGAGACGATGATGCTAAATGAGAAGCCCGTGCGTGGTGAACTCGCCCTGCATGACGCACGCGTCATCGCCCCCGGCAAACCGGAGCAGAGCACTCTGCTGGCCCGCATCGCCCGCAGCGGCAACGGCCACATGCCGATGATCGGCGCGCGCGAGGTCGATCCCCACGGCTTTCGCCTGCTGTGGGACTGGATTTCAGGAGAGGCGACAAGTCGTCGCCCCACCGAAGCTGGATCGCCCTCCGACGCGCTTCTTCTCGCCAACGCCATCGCCAGGAACGAAACCAAATTCGATCCCGCTCTCGCCAAGCACTCTAACCCCTAAATCGCCTGCTACTTCGAGCGCTTCCTGCCCCGCGACCAGCGCATGAAGACCCTCGGCATGAATTTCGACGTGAAGAAACTCCACGCCATGAAGGGCAATGCAAAACGCGGCGACGAACTCGTCAGTATGACCGGCAAGATGGCCGCCTGCCTCGCCTGTCACATCGTGAACGGCACCGGTCGCGATTTTGGCCCGGATTTGACCAAGGTGGGCGCACGATTGACGCACGAGCAGATTCTCGAAAGCCTGCATCAACCCTCCAAGACCATCGCCAAAGGCTACGAGACCTGGATCGTCACGCTAAAGGACAACAGCGTGCAAACCGGCTTCCTCGTGAATCCTGGCGATGCCGCGATCACGCTCAAACTCCCCGCCGGCCAGCCACAGACCTTTGCGCGAGATCAAATTCGCAGCCAGAAAGTCAAGCCCATCTCCCTCATGCCCGAAGGATTGCTGCAAAGCATGACCGAGCAAGAGGCAGCGGATGTGATCGCGTTTCTCAGCAGTTTAAAGTAGCGCGCATGCCATGCACACCACCCCCGTCACCTGCCCGAGCTGTTTTCAGGAGTTTGCTGTCCCCGCACCTTCGCCCACTGAGATTCCATGCGATGTGGACTACGACTGCGAGGTGTGCTGCCGTCCACTCCGCATTTACTTCGATGAAGACGCAGGCGAAGTCATTGGAACCGCTTACGGACTGGGTGAGAGCGGCCCGTATGGTTAAACTGTCTGCCTGACATTCTGGTAATCTCAACTTTTGCCCAACTCACCTTCCTTTGCGTGTTTTCGCAGAGAATGCATTTGGATGTTTGCAAAGACAGCAGTTGTCGTTAATATCGAAAAATCCCGCTGCCAGGATTCTGGTGGATGGGAAGCTTAACAAACAGGTTAACACCCACACACACATGAAAATCGCTATCCTCACCCTCATCGCGGCTTCCGCCGTGCTTAGCTCCTGCCAGCAGACCCCGCCGCCGCCGCCACCACCACCGGTGTACTCCGGCAAGTAAGTGCTCCGCCGCTGCATGCGGCAGAGATTTCTTCTTACCTCTGATCAATTAATGATCCGATTTGCCACAGTTCTGCTTGCTGCCTCCTCGATGCTTCTCGCCTCGTGTGCATGCAAGAAGGCGTGTGCGAAATGTGACGCTAAAGCTGCCGCTTGCTGCTCAAAAGACAGCAAGGCTTGCCCTGTGGCGGCCCACAAGCACTAGTCTGACAGGAATAAGATTCCACGCCGCCGTTCCCCACTCAACCGGGGGACGGCGGCTTTATTTTAGTTACTAGATGCTGGCAGGCAGATGCTCGATAAGGGAAGGCGCATTCTGTTCTCCATGCCTCCCTGCCTGCTCGCCCTCGAATCTTCCTGCGATGAGACCGCCGCCGCGATCTGCACGCTGGAGGGTGAATTAATCGCCAGCCGCATCGCCTCGCAGATCGAAATCCATCGCCAGTATGGCGGCGTGGTGCCGGAGGTCGCCTCCCGCAACCACATCCTGCATGTGCGCCCGCTAGTGGCGCAGGTGCTGGCCGATGCGCGGAAAAACCTCGGTGACATGGCTGCATTTGCCGCCACCAGCGGCCCCGGCCTCGTCAGTTCGCTGCTTATCGGCACGTCGATGGCTAAAGCGTTGGCGATTGCCGAAAACAAACCGTTCATCGCCGTGAATCACATGGAAGGGCATCTGCTTTCGCCCTTCATGAATGAAAATGGCCCGGTGCGCCCCTGCATCGCGCTGATCGTCAGCGGCGGTCACACCATGCTGGTGCGCGTGCGTGGCGTGGGACAATACGAACTGCTCGGACGCACGCGCGATGACGCCGCCGGTGAAGCCTTCGACAAAGTAGCCAAAATGATCGGACTCCCCTACCCTGGCGGCCCGGAGATCGACAAAATTTCGCCAAAAGGCGATCCGCAGGCGTTCGCCTTTCCTCGCAGTTTTCTCGATGGCCGCAGTTTGGAGTTCAGCTTCAGCGGCCTGAAAACGGCCGTGCTCTACGAACTGCCCAAAGTCGATTTCCATAACGAACAGGTGCTCGCCGATCTCTGCGCCAGCGTGCAGGCAGCCATCATCGAGGTGCTGGTGGAGAAACTCGTGTTGGCGGCCAGACTGAGCGGCGAAACGCTCGTCACCGTCAGCGGCGGCGTGAGCTGTAACCGTGGACTGCGCGCGGCCTTGACCACCCGTTGTGCCAAAGCTGGACTGCAACTGCTGCTCGCACAGCCTGAGCTTTGCACCGACAATGCCGGCATGATCGCCTTCGCCGCCACGCAGCGTTTCAACCTTGGCCACACCTCGCCACTGGAAGCGGATGTGGACCCCAATCT
>JBDNIB010000341.1:0-3885 GCA_041688535.1 Prosthecobacter sp. | reverse complement strand
TAATAGGACCGGGAAGTGGACGAGGAAGAGCGAATACGAGATTTTGCCGAGAAACGCTACAGGAGCGAAATGCCCACTTCCTTCGAGGAATCCTGTAGGGCGGCTGAGGCCGAGTAGCAGCGCGACCACGAGCGCAATCGCGATGCGCTCGCGAAATTCGAGCCATAATGCACCGAATGTGACCAGCGCGATGACGGCCAGCCAGCGCGGTTTCACACGCGGATTCGATGCCCACCACGCGGCGGCACCCAGGCCGTAGGAGCCGAAGAAGTAGAGCGCCCAGTTATCCCAGTCGTCGTTGAGGTTGAACCCGAACAGAGAGACCACGGCGAGCAACAGCACCAGTGCCGAACCTACGCGTCCGAGCCGGAGAACGAGCGCTGTCGCGGCAAAGAGCTGGAAGTCGATGGCGACATACCACAGGCCGGCGGACAATGAGTCGAAGCCGAGCACGCCTTGCAGCAGGAAGACATGCGCCAGCATCTGCGTGACGGTTGGGCGATCAGGAATGGCATCGTGGTCGATCCACTGATCTACGAAGGCCGCTGCGGCTACTGCGAGGACGATGGCGGCCAGATAAGGCACGACTAGGCGGAGATAGCGCTTCCAGATGAGCGGCAGCGGCGATGTGGCGTGGCCTTGTCCAGTCGGTGACATGCCACGCACGGCCAGGAATCCGCCGATCACGAGAAACACCTGCACCGCCATGCCGCCGTAGTCGCAGAACCATTCAAACGTGTCCGGGAACTCGTCCCAGACCGTGTCGGACATGGGACCGTAGATGGAGAAGTGGTTGAACATGACCAGCAGCGCCGCGACGGCCCGGAGGGCGTCGATCAGCGGCATGCGGTTGGTCGAGGTGCTCATGGCGACGGTGATCTAAAGCCGAAGATAGATCTTCCGCCGGTGCATCCAGAGCGCGACGAGCCAGATGATCATCAGGCTGCACGCGCCGATCAGCGCGGGCTGCAACTCGCGGCCAAAGATGCGGAAGGTGTCCACGCCGAGGTGCATCTTGAGGCTTTTAGAGAGGAACTTCTCCGACAGATGGCGCATGAGATAGACCGCGAGCGAATTCATGCCGAGAACGACAAACGGAAAGCTCCAGCGCCGCCACAGACGCACATCGACGACATGATGCATCAAGGCGAGCATGAGGAAGCAGCATCCGCCGCTGAACAGCGCCCACGCGGGCGTCCACAGGTGTTTCACGAGCGGACAAATGCCGCCGAAGTGCAGGGCCAAGCTCAGCGCCAGCATGCTGCCGCCGGTGATGACCATGCGCCGTGTGGGCGTCGCGTCTTGTTTCAGCCACGACCCGGCGATCACGCCAAAAACCATCGTGGGGATCGTCGAAAGCACGTTCAGCGTCGTGTAGCCGCCGGTGTAGCCGACGTAGGGGCTCATGCGCGGAAAGTGGTTCAGCAGCCAGACATCGAAGGCCCAGCCCGCATTGCGGTTGTGGTTCCAGTGGGCGAAAAAGCCGTCGAAATCGAGGTTCCAGCCGTCCGGGACGTTGAACGCATTCGGATCGGCATGCGGCGGTATGATTGGATGAAGAGCGAAGATCAACCAGTGAGCGATCAGGAAGGCTGCGCACCAAAACCAGCGTGCTTTCATGCCGCAGAAGGCTAGGGCGAAGACGATCATGTAGCCGAGGCCCATCTGCGTCAGCGTCTCGTCGAAGGTCCAGTTTGTCATGCCACGACCGAGGCTGCGGATGAAGATGCCGAGGAAAACGAGGATCACGGCACGACGCAATGCATGCAGCGTCATGCTGCGTTTGGATTCGCCTTTTTTGATGCGTGATGAAACGGAGAACACCAGTGCGGTGCCAGCCAGAAAGGCGAAGGAAGGATGAATCAGGTCATTGAGCGAGCAGCCGACCCACGCGACGTGTGACGAATGAAAGCCGATGAACTGCCACACGGCGCTGTCGGGGAATTTGAGCGCTACCTCGTCGAGTTCGAGCAAACGCATGGCAACGAGGAACATCACGATCCCGCGATACACATCGATGGAGACGAGGCGCTGCATCAATAGTAGTGCTCTAGTTTGCGGCGGCTGTGGCGGTCCAGCTGCATGATTTTGGGGATCAGGTAGCGGGTGCCCAGCTTGTCGATGATGACGATGCGCCCGCTGCCGAGCGTTTGAATGCTTTCATCCGTCTCGATGCGGAAGGTGGTGGTGCCGCGGTCGGTTTCGACCAGCCAGTCGTGGCCGTCCGGTGCGCGCGTGATCGCCACGATGCGACGAATGACCGGCACGAAATGGCGTTTGGCCAGCGCCGCATCCAGTAGTTGCCGCTGTTCCGCGTCCAGCGTGGCCGGGTCCTCGATGCAGGCGAGCTCTTGGCCGTTCTCAGCGAGGATGGACACCCAGCGCGTGGGATCGGTGAGCGGGAACAGGAGCAATGGCCGCACTTTTTCGTGACGCATGCCAGTGGCATCGATCAACGCGAGTTCAGAGTCGTGGGAGACGAGTTTCATGCCTGATTCACCTCCACCATGGCCTGATGCAGTCGCGCATAGGTGCCGTCGCAATTGATGAGATCCTCATGCGTGCCGGTTTCACTGATGACGCCGTTTTCGATGACCACCAGCCGGTTTGCCCGCCGCAACGTGCCGAGCCGGTGCGCGATGGCGATGGTGGTGCGGCCTTTGATCAGATGCTCCAGTGCCGCCTGGATCTCCAACTCCGTCTCCGTGTCCACCGACGAGGTCGCTTCATCGAGAATCAAGATCGCCGGATCGACCAACAGCGCGCGTGCGATGCTGATGCGCTGACGCTCGCCACCGGAAAGATGCTGCCCGCGCTCGCCGACCATCGAATCGTAGCCGTCGGCCTGTTTTAAAATGAAATCATGTGCCCGCGCCGCCTGTGCCGCCGCGATGATCTCTGCCCGTGTGGCGTCTGGTTTCCCGTAGGCGATGTTTTCCGCGATGCTGCCGAAGAACAGATAGGGCTCCTGCAAGACGAGGCCCAGATTGCGGCGGTAATCGGCCACATCGATCTCGCGCAGGTCGTGGCCGTCCACTAGCACGGCACCTTCGCTCACATCGAAGAAGCGGCAGGCCAGATTGACCAGCGTGGTCTTGCCCGCGCCGCTGGGGCCGACCAGGCCGATCATCTCGCCAGGGGCGATCTTCAAATCAATACCGCGAATGATTTGCCGTGAGCCGTGGCGGAATTTGATGTCGCGAAACTCGATCTCGCCGCGCAGACGGCCGACTTGGCGCATGCCTGAGGTGATCGGCATGTCCGGCCGCACATCGAGAATGTCGAAGATGCGGTGGGCGCTGGAGGCCGCCCGCTGGGCGGAGGCGACGAAGCGGCTCATCGAGTCGAGCCGGCCGTAAAAGCGGCCGACATAGAGCACGAAACCTGTCAGCACGCCGACGGTGGTGGCATCATGCGCCACGCTCCAGGCACCGACGCCCCAGACGACGAGCAGACCGATGTCGGTGAGCAGCGTGATGGTCGGTTCGAAGAAGGACCAGGTGCGGTTCACGCGATCGTTGGTGTCAAAGATGTGCTGGTCTTGTTCGCGGAAGCGCTCGATCTCGCGCTGCTCTTGGGCGAAGGCCTTGACCACGCGCACGCCGGGGATCGTGTCGGAGAGCACGCTGGTCATCGCGCTCCAGGCGCGGCTGGCGGCGGCAAAGCCACCGCGCAGATGGCTGCGCACCCACTGCACCAGCCAGGCCACGATGGGCAGTGGCCCCAGCGCGGCGAAGGCCAGCATCGGGTTGAGTGTGAACAGGATCACCGCCGTGAAGATAATCGTCAGCACATCACAGGCGAAGTCGATGAAATCGACCGAGATGAAGAGGGAAATGTTGTCCGTGTCCGAGCCGATGCGCGAGATGAGGTCGCCGGTGCGTT
>JBDNIB010000340.1:0-3586 GCA_041688535.1 Prosthecobacter sp. | reverse complement strand
CGGTGATGGTGGCGAGTTTTGACCACACGATGCGCGGCTGGATCGACCGCACGATGAAGGCGGATATTTATGTGAGCAGCGCGGGGGCGCAAAGTGCGTCCTCGACCCATATGATTTCGCCGAAGACGGTGACGGAACTCGTAAACGAGACGGAGGTGGCGGAGCTGGGCTTTGTGCAGGCGAAGATGCTGATGTGGAATGGAGGAGAGGTGTTGATTCTCGGCACGGACCCTGTGTTTGCGAACAAGCACGATCTGTATTCGTGGGCGGAGGCACCGAAGCGCGAGGAATGGTGGAAAGCGGACGATGGCATCACACCGGTGATCACGAGCGAAAGCTGGAGCGAACGGTTCGGCACGCGGGTGGGCGATGTGATTGAGCTGGCAGGTCACCAAATGCGCGTGGCGGCGGTGAACGCGGAGTATGGCAATGAGCGTGGGTCGCTGACACTGCCCGCAGCCGTTTTTCGCGCATGGTTTGAGACGGACGCGTCGTGGCGTGTGGCGTTGATGCTAAAACCAGGCGCGGATGCGGAGACGGTGCGAAATCGCATCGAGGTGAAGCAGCCTGGATTGAGTGTGTTTACGAATGCGCATTTGCGGCGTGAGGCGCTGCGCATTTTCCGCCAAACATTTTCAGTGACGCATGCGCTGGAGGTCATCGGCGTGATCGTGGCTGTGGCCGGACTAGGACTGGCGCTGACGAGTCTGTTGCTGGAAAGGCGGACGGTTTTGGCGACGCTGCGCTCGCTGGGTATGACACGTGGTGAGATCGCGAAGGCCGCCGCACTGGAAGGCCTCGGTGTGGCCTGCGCGGGTGCGTTCACGGGCATCGCGGCCGGTTTGTGGCTGGCCTGGCTGCTAGTGTACCGCATCAACAAGCAGTGCTTTGGCTGGACGCTGCAATTTCACGCGGTGTGGTGGCATCTGGCGGTGCTGGGAATGGCGGTGATCGCCGTTGGCATGCTGGTGGCAGCAGCAGTCGGACGGTGGGCGGCGATGCTGCCGCCGGAACACTCGGAGGAATGACATGAAGCACTCTATTTTACTTCTTTTGATTCTGACCACGTGGCTGCAAGCACAGACGACGGCAGATGGCTTTTCGCTGCCGCAAGCAGGGCGGGTGTTTGCTTTCCCACGCGATCATGGCAGCCATCCTGAGTTCCGCACGGAGTGGTGGTATGTGACCGGGCATCTGGATGGCAACGATGGGCACCGTTTTGGATTTCAGGTGACTTTTTTCCGTCAGGCGCGGCGTGAGGACGGGAAGATGCTGCAACTGCATCTGGCGCATGCGGCGCTGCTGGATGCGCAGACTGGGCGGTTTGTACACGAGGAGCGATTGAATCGCGAAGGATGGGATGCCGCGTCATCCGAAACGACGCTGGCGGTGCGGAACGGGAACTGGTCGTTGAAGTTGGATGAGGCGACGCAGCTTTTGCACATCGCAGCGACGGTGAAAGGCGAAGTGTTGCTTCAACTCGAACTGGAGGCATTGAAGCCACTGGTGGTGTTCGGGAAGGATGGCGTGTCGCGCAAAGGTGCATCCGAATCGGCAGCGAGTCATTACCTGACGTGGCCGCGATTGAAAGCGACCGGCAGCGTCAAGCTGGGCGCGACGGAACATGCAGTGACTGGCGAGGCGTGGATGGACCATGAGTTCAGCAGCAGCCAGCTTGATAAAGGGCAGGTCGGCTGGGATTGGGCGGCCATTCAGCTGAAAGATGGCCGCGAGATCATGGTGTATCGCATGCGACGACAGGATGGCACGCTGGACGCGGCCTCGACGCTGGCGGTGATCGAACGGGACGGGAAAGTGAGGCATCTCGCGAGTGATGCGTTCACATGGGAAGTGCTGGGGACCTGGAAAAGCCCACGCAATGGCGCTGAGTATCCGATTCGCGTGAGGATTCGATTTGAGGACAACACGTTCGAACTGAAGCCGCTGAAGGCGGATCAGGAACAGGATGGCGGCATCACTCGGCTGCCATACTGGGAGGGCGCATGTGATGTGATCAATTCAGGTGGACAGGCTGTAGGCCGGGCTTTTTTGGAGCTGGCTGGATATGCCGGAGATTTGGCCGGGCATCTTTCGCCGGAGAAGTAAGGCTTTTCCAGAGCCGGCTGAAGCCGGAACTACGAACTCAAAATTCATGAGTACTTCACGTCCTTGCGCGGCTCCATCTCGAAGGCGGTGGATTCCTGCTCGGAGATGTTCGGCTTGAGGACCTCTTCGCGGAATTTGAAGTAGTGTGGGTCGTCCTGGCAGATGGCGAGCTTGTCCATGCTCTCGACCTCGAGATAGACGAACCATGGCCAGGGGTCGGAAGGGTTGACGCGCTTGCCGGTTTTGACGGTGAGCACCTCCGGCACGCGCAGGAGCATGATGCGCGTCTGCGACATCATGTGCTCCAGTTTTTCCTCCGTGACCTGGGGTTTGAGCTGAAACAGGCTGAGGTAGGCGATCATGGAAACAGAGAGGCGGTTCCTAACCTAGGATTTCCAGTCGAGAGCGCCCTTTTTCCAGGCATACACAAAGGCCACAAGCAGGATGGAGACAAAACCGGTGGCTACCGCAAGGATGGAGGGGCCGAAGGCGGCGAGGTAGTCCTTGTAGATGACGGCCCAGGGATAGAGGAAGACGACCTCGATGTCGAAGAGCACGAAGAGCATCGCGACAATGTAAAACTTCACGCTGAAACGCGGCTGGCTGTCACCGACGGGAAGCATGCCGCACTCGTAGGCGGAGTCCTTGATCGCGTTGCGTTTGGCGGATTTGCCAAGCAGCGCGGAGGCGATCAGCGTCACGACAGCAAAGCCACCGGCGATGACGATTTGGAGCAGGACGGGCAGGTAATTCTCAAACATGGGGGCAGGGAGTCGCGGGATGGGTAGCGAGAGGCGGGGCAGTGTCAAACTCTGTGAACAAAAAGGGCCGCCCTGCGGTGGCAGGGCGGCCCGGAAAAGCGCGTGCGTTTCAGCGTGCGGCAGCCGCAGCAGTGGTGCGGTCCACAACGGCAGCGGTGCGGGCGGCGATGGCGGCATTATGCGCGGCGCGCAGACCCTCAAGACCACGATAAGTCTTGGCCACCTTGGCGCAGAGACCACGCTGGACGAGGAGCTGTAGCTTCTCATAAGAGCGCAGGCGCAGCATTTCCTCACCGCCACTCACGGCGTTCTTCAGCTTGAGATTGTCATACACCAAACCGAACAAGGTATTGAACTCGTAGGTGTCAGGTTTGGACAGAACATTGACGAGTTCATCTGTGACATGGTCAGGGACTCGGCGGGAGAAACGTGTCTTGCGGGTCGTGGTGGTAGTAGCCATAGAGACCCGAAATCTAGCCCGTCTTGGGCTTCTTTGCGACGGTTTTGTGAGAATCGACAGATTTTTTCCTACGCCACTTGCGCAGTGATAGAAATTCTCGTGGGGAAGCGTAGGCCGCTGCCAGCGTTTTTAGCCGGACATGGACAAGCCTGTGTCAATGGCGACGGCGCACGGTTTTCAGGCCAACCAGAGCAGCTCAAACTACTTTGCCGCAATCTTGTAGAGCGCTTTTTTGGTGCGGATGAACAGCGCCCCATCG
>JBDNIB010000339.1:0-2128 GCA_041688535.1 Prosthecobacter sp. | reverse complement strand
TCCAGTACGAGCAGTTGCGGCTCATGAATCAAAGCCTGCCCGAGACCGAGACGTTGCAGCATCCCTTTGGAATAACCGCCCACGCGGCGACTCGCGGCGTCTTCCAGTCCGGTCAGCTCCAGCATCGCGGCGGCGCGTTCCTTCAGCTTCGCGCCGCGCATGCCGCACAGGCTACCGTAAAAGTGCAGTGTCTCGCGGCCAGTGAGGTGCTTATAGAAATACGGGTTTTCCGGCAGGAAGCCCACGCTGTGGCGGCTGGCTACCTCAATGCTGGGGATGCCGAAAATGCTCGTTTCGCCCTCGGTCGGCTTCAGCAGGCCCAGAATGGCCTTCATCGTGGTCGATTTGCCCGAGCCGTTCGGTCCGATCAGCCCATAGACCTCACCCGCTTTCACTTCGAGGGACAGATCATGCACCGCACGAAACGCCCCCTTCACCAGGGTGCCTTTGAAGACCTTGGTCAGATGGCTGACGCAGACTGCGGGTGTGTCGGACATGGCGATGGGTGCTGCCAATCAACTCACAATGCTGAACCCACGCAAGCCTGGTTGTGCTGCAACCGCATGAATTGAGGTCTCCTTTATATGCGACCCCAAGCTGCTCTGCTGGATGTCGGTCAGGAAGGCGTCCAGTTCATCCGCCTCAAACGCCTGCGCAAACATCTCCACGCGGCCATCGGGCAGGTTCTTGACCCAGCCCGTCACGTCGAAGCCAGCGGCGACACGCTTCGTGCTGTAACGAAATCCTACGCCCTGGACGCGGCCTGAATAAAAAACCTGTTTGGCGGTCATCATTTCATCAAAAGCTTCATGGCGGCGCGGGCTTCCTCACTCGCCGCATCAATCAACACCACGCCCGCGTCGCTGCGATTGCGCATCAGTGTCACAAATCGGCCCTGCGCGGTGAATTCGGTTTCGCCCTTCGTTGCATAGCGCTGCTGTAGTGAATTCAGCATCGCCTTGTGGAAGGCATCCGCCGATGACTTGTCCATGAATAGCGTCTGCCATGCCGCATGATCGCGTTGCGCACCACCACCGGCCTCCCAGCCGAGCAGCCGGTCCGCCACGAGGCCGCGAGTGCCCAGCCCGGCTGCTTCATCGTCATTGTAGGTGCGCAGGGCGGTGGCGCAGACGAACTTGCCCAGCCGGTCGTCGAGAAACGGTGGCGCGCCATTGAGCTGCACGTCGTCCAGTTGGATCTCCACCGGCGTAGGCCGTTCGGGATCGAGATACACTTCCGGCTCGATCACTTCCGCCGTGCTGATCGGCGGGCGGCTGTAGGCGGCGTTCAGTTGCGGGAAATTTCCCGCGCTATGCAGTGTCTGCGCGAAATCAAAGCCACGGCTGAAGGGGAATAACGCCAGTTCGCGCAGGAAAGCCGGTAGCGGCACTTGGTTCAGCGGATGATCCGGGTCTTCGGACGGCAGATCGTCTTCTGGTGCCGAGGCGGGGTTTTGCAGCGAGTGCAAAAAGCGTGTGAGCGACGCATCGCCCGCGATCAGCGCCTCACGCGCTAGACGCATATCGGTCTTCAGCGGCCCGTGCTGTGGTTGAAATAACGTGCTGCCATACTCGCGCAGCAACTGGCCGAAGGCGATGGCCAGCGGTTCATTCGACACCACGGCGGGGCCTGAGGCGGTCTCTGGATCGACCGTGAACATCGTCTCCGACTCCTCATCATACCAGCCGCCGAGTTGGCGGGCCAGCAGCGCTGCGCGTAGCGGCAGCGGGTCGATGGCCTCGGGAATCCAGCCCAGCGCGGCTAGGCCGCGGGCGAGTTTCTTTGCCTCATCCTGCGGTTGTTGGCGCTTCATCCACGCCAGAATCGCCGACTCCACCTCAGCCTGGCTCTGCATGGTCGTCACCATCGGCAGCGCTTGCAGTTTGCGCAGGCGCATCATCTCCAGGCCCATGCCCACGAAGTCGGGCGCCACATCATCATCATCCTTCATGACGATCTTCGGCACGTCCTTCATGCCCAGGGTGCCGAGTTTTTGCAGCATCTGCGCGTTCTCATCCTTCAGCACATCGTTCTGACCTTGCAGGTACTCGATCTGGCCTTCCAACAGCAGAATCTGCTTCTGCAAATCATCCAGCGTCGCATTGGGCAGGGCCACCTCTGGTTTGAT
>JBDNIB010000338.1:0-8509 GCA_041688535.1 Prosthecobacter sp. | reverse complement strand
CCCGGCAGCCACCTGGGCATGGAGTTGTGCCGGAAGCTGCTCGACGGCGAGGTCGTCTGCGTGCAGGGCGACCGCGTCATGGGCGAGGTGGCACCCGTGCAGGGCAGCATTGAGGGTGTGACGTATCAGATTCCGCGCGGACCGCTGGTGCTGGCAGAAGTCACCGGCGTGCCGTGTTACGCGGTGTTTTTGAGCCGGAAAAGCCGCCTGTCCTACCGCATCGAGATCGCTCCGCCGTTTCACCCTGGAGGCCGCAAGCCGAAAGCGGCCGAGGTGAGCGCCGCGTGGCTGCCGGTGATGCATGATTTCCTCTCGCGGCACTGGGATCAATGGTTTGTGTTTGAACCGCTCGTCACCCGCGACCCAGCATGAATACTGACCTCCGCAGCCGCAGCCTGATCCACGCGCATCTTCGCGTCGTGATCGCCCTGCTGCCGCTGCTGGTGGTCGGCTGGCTCGTTGCGCATGGCCACACGGCCACCGCCGTGCTGCTGTTCTGCACCGTGCTCACGCTGATGATGATTGGCACGCTGATGCCGCGCTGTGCGTTGTTTGGACCGATGATCAAACGGCTGCCGTCAGACGCGAATCACGCGCTACTGACCATCGACGACGGTCCGCACCCGGAGCACACGCCTGCCATCCTCGACATCCTCGATCAACACGGCATCAAGGCGCTGTTCTTCCTCATCGGCGAACGCGCCGCCCAGCACCCTGAGCTGGTGCGGGAAATCGTCGCGCGCGGCCATGAGATCGGCAATCACACGCAAACGCACCCTGCCGCCACTTTTTGGGCGCTACGTCCCGGCGTCTTGTGGCGTGAGGTTTCCGCCTGCCAGGAGACGCTCAGCGCGATCTGTCCGCAGCAGCCGCCACGCTTTTTTCGCCCGCCCGCCGGTCATCACAACGTCTTCCTCAGCGTCATCGTTCGCGCCCTGGGCCTCAAGATGATGCTGTGGAGCGCCCGTGGCTTTGATGGGGTCCTGCAAGATGTCGCTGCAATCACCCAGCGCGTCCGCCGTCGGCTGCAGCCCGGCAGCATCGTCCTCATTCATGAAGCGACACCGGTTGCGGTCGCAGTCGCCCAATCCGTCGCCCAAATGATGGCCGCCAGCGGTCTGGAATGCGGCGCTAGCGCGCTGCCACGATCAGATGATTGTTAAACGGCGTCCCACCCCAGAGCGGTGAGATTTGCACCCGTAAACCGGCGGCAGTGAGCACGGACTCGAACAAGTCGTGGTCTGGATAGCACACCGGTGCGTCCTTCATCCAAAACGTCAACTTGGCCAGCCAGTCGCCCGCCACGGTGATGCGAAAGCGCGTCGAATCATCCCGCAGGCAACTGCGGATGATCAGCTTCCCACCCACCGCCACGCGTGCGGCAGCCGCGCGCAGCAGCGTCTCCTGCTCCGTGCGGGTGAAAAATTGCAGGATGTCCAAGATAACCACATTGCCGCTGAATTCCGGCAGTCCGGTGCGCGCATCGCCCACGCTGAAGCTCAAGCCCGCATAACTGCCCTGCGCCGCCATGCGCTGGGCGCAGGCGATCTTCGGCGCGTCGTAGTCACAGCCGGTGATGTCTGCTGTGAGACCGGATTCACGCAGGTAAAACGCCAGCAACCCGATGCCACAGCCGATGTCGAGCACCGGCAACGCTGATCCGGCAAGTTCTACCAGCACCGCCGCGTACACCGGGTCCGTGCGCAGTTTCGCCGGCACGTAATGGTGATTGTAGTCCCACCATCGCGGATTGAGCGCGGTGATGCGTTGGCGAGCGGGGGGGGGAAGTGACTGGGTCATGCGGAATACGTAGCCCCTATCCATCGGCGCGGAACCTCCCATGGCGCAAGCAGGGAGCAGGCTTGAGTCTTGAAAGCGGCGCTGATCGCCGTCTGCGGCACCTCAAGCTCCGCCACAATGTCCTGGCAGCGTTCAGGATCGCGGCTGGCCCGGCCGTAAATCTTCACCGCGTCCAATCCGGCGGCGCGTTGGATTTTTTTGCAGATCTCGGCCGGACTCAGCTTGCGCCCTGCCACATTGACGCCATCACCCAGACTGCGCTGAAACAGCAAATGATCGCCTTGCAGCGTGATTTCATCGCTGGTGGTGAAAACCCCGTCGCCATAGCACTCCTGCGGTAGAGTTTCGTCATAACCGAGGCCCACTGAGCTACTACGCACCTGCAAACGGCCCGCCGCATCCGTCTGCACCGCCACGCCGGGCAGCAGCGTGCCCAAATCGCGTGCATCCTCGCGCAACACCTCCGTCGCATCCCAGGACACCGCACCGCACTCGCTGGTGCCGTAGAGGTTATGGATTTTGAGCCCCATCTGCGTCATCGCCAGACGCTCTAGCTCCAGCGTGAGCGGCGATCCGGCGGCGATCGCCAGACTAACATTGCGGCAGTTCACCTCCCCCATGAGCCAGGCCTTCCACAGGGCCGGGACGCCGGGTAAAAAAACGCGGGGGTGCGGTTTTAGCACCTCCATCAGCGGCTGCGCAAAGGGCTGCGGAGCAAAGCAGGCCGGCACGCCGTTCAGGAGCGTTTGCAGCACCGTCATCGTCAGGCCAAACGAGTGCGCGCATGAAATCGCCGCCACCCCGACGCCGCGCGCGCCCAGATCCAGCGCCGCATGCAGCCGGTCCACGTCGGCGGCGATTTGATCCAACGTAAAGAACTGGCAGCGGCGCAGGCCGGAGCCGCCCACGGTTTGCTTGATCAAAGCGGTGCCCGCAGGCGGTGGCACGGCCGGAACCCGGCGCTGGCGGTCTTTTTCCACCAATTGCACCGGCACGTCATGCAGAAACCCCGCCAGCAGCGCCCGCAAGATCGTGGGCGCATCGCCCTGGGCCAAAACGTGGTCGCCCACCGGTCGTGCGGCACGCGCCTCGGTGTCGAGCTGGCGGAAGGTCGTGACGCTGCCATCAGGCAGATACAAGGCCACCTGCGCGCCGCGCTCTGCCACAATACGATCCCAGCGTTCACCAAACATTTGCAGTCCTTGCGGCGAAGCGTAAACCATGCGCCGCGCCGTGACGTAGAATGAACACTTGTGCTAGCAGTTCAACCACCGCGAACGACGAATCTCATCCCGCCAACCTCAGTGCCACCTCCATCACGCCAGCGCATCGCCATCACCGGAGCCGGGATCGTCTCGCCGCTGGGCATGGGCTGGGCAGAAAATGAGCGCTCACTGGCCGCCGACCGCATGGCCTTCAAGCCGGTGGAACTGTTCGACACCACCGCCCTAATCGCCAAAACCGCCGGGGTCGTCGATCTACCACAGGAAAACCTGTTTCAGCGTGTCCCGGCGCACAAACAAGACCGCATCGACCGTGGCACGCGCATGCTGCTGCTCGCCATTCGTGAAGCACTAGCGCAGGCCGGACGCAGCAACATGGACGGCATCGACGCCATGGTGATGGGCACCTCTGCCGGGGCGATGCCGCTGGGGGAGGTTTACATTGAAAACGCCCGCCAGGAACCCGGCCGCGTCCCTTCCCAGCTCTCCCGGGCCGAGCACTACCTGCCGCAGCGGCAGATGAACATCATCGCCGACGAGTTCGGCTGGCGTGGCCCGATCATCATCGTTTCCAACGCCTGCGCCTCCGGTGCCAACGCCATCGGCTGGGCCGCCGACATGATCCACTCCGGTCGCGCCAAATGCGTGCTCGCCGGTGGTTACGACGCGCTCGCCCGCCTCGTTTTCGCCGGCTTCGATTGTCTGCACGCGCTCGCCCCCAGCGGCATCCCGCGCCCGTTTGACGCACAGCGGGACGGACTCGCCCTCGGTGAAGGTGCCGGAGTGATGCTGCTCGAAGCCGAAGACCAGCACCACAGCAACGTGCTGGGGGAAGTGGCCGGTTACACCACCGCCACCGACCTGCATCACCTCACCCAGCCCGATCCTACGGGCAAAGCCGCCATCCGCACCATGACCGGTGCATGTGCTCAGGCCGGAGTCACCGCACAGGACATCGGCTACGTCAATTCCCACGGCACCGGCACCCCGTTCAACGATGTGGCCGAAGCCGCCGCCATCGCCGCCTGGGCGGGTGATGCCGTGCCAGGCATTCGTGTTACCTCCACCAAATCCGCCATGGGCCACCTGCTCGGCGGAGCTGGCGCGGTGGAAGCCGTGATCTGCCTGATGGCCCTACGCGGCCAGTGGCTCCCCGCCAGCCTGAACGTGCGCACCGTCGATCCCGGCGTGCGCTTTGACCTCGTGCAAACCTTCCGCCCTGCCAGTCTCGAATATGCGCTGACCAATTCCTTCGGGTTTGGTGGCACCAACGCCACTCTCGTGCTCAAAAGGAGGTCCGCATGAGCCCAATCCGCATTCGTGGCGTCGGTGCCGTGAGCACCGCAGGCTGGAGCGCTGAGGCGCTGCTCCAGGCCGTGCGAGCTGGCTCTCCGCTGCCCGGCGCAGCGTGCAATCGTCCGGGCGACGAGCGCCCCTGGCCCTGCGACACCCGCCGCGTGCCACCGGTGCCGCCGGAAAAAATCGCCCGCCATCCACGCCTGCGCCGTGTCAGTGCGATCACGCGTTACTCCGTCGCCGCCGCCCTGGAGGCCTTGAGCGATGCCGGACACGACCCCGCCGCGCCGCCGCGTGACATCGGTATCCTGTTTTGCATGATGAACGGCTGCGTGAACTACACTGGCCGCTTCTTCCACGAAGTACAGCGAAACCCCGCGCAGGCCAGCCCGCTCATCTTTCCTGAGACCGTGTTCAACGCCCCCGCCTCGCACATCGCCGCGCTGCTCGGCATCGACGGTGCCGTCAGCACACTGGTGGGCGGGCCAAACACAATCATGGAGGCCATCGACACCGCGACCTATTGGATCAACAGCGGTGTGGTCGCTGAATGTCTCATCATTGCCGCCGAAGAATGCGACTGGCTCAGCGCCGAGGCACTGACCTATTATCATCCCAAACTGAGCGCCGCTGAAGGTGCCGGTGCGCTACTGCTCTCCGCCAGCGGCAATGGCCCGCAGCTCAGCGCGGTCATCGGCCCGCTGGCCTACACTTCGTGGCAGGAGCGTCATCAGCGGCTGCCAGAACTCGCCGTGCAAACACGCCCGCACCTGCACGGCACCGCCACCCTCATCGACGACCGCACCGGCATCCCCAAACTCGACCGCAGCGAAGCCGCCGCCTGGTCAGGCTGCACTTGGAACGCCGTGCGCAGCCCCAAAGTCGTGCTCGGTGAAAGCATGGGTGCCAGCGTCGCCCTACAACTCGCCCTTGGCACACTCGAAGCCCGCGCAACGCAGCAACCTGTCGTCATTTCCATGCCCGGAGCCAACACCGCCGCCTATGCGTGCGTGCTGACGCCTTGATTCAGTCACGCCTCACTTCTGCGGCATCGTGGGCATCTTCATTTCGTTGTAGCCTTCTGGCGCGGTGAACTCTTTCGCATCTACGTTTGCCTCTTTGGCAGACACGAGCAGGGTCGTGATGTTTTTGCCCATCATCGTCATCTCCGATTTCACCACCATGCCATTGAAATCAGACGCCTGCGGGGCGATCGAGGCTGCTGGGTTGCCCATGGTTTTGCTGAGCTTGTCGTTCAGCGCGTTGATCTCGGCGAATTTAGGAAAGTCCTTCGCCACCCAGAAGCGGCCTTTGCCCATCTGGCCTTCCCAGGTGAAAATTTCGGTATTCCACTCGCCAATCTTTTCGTTTTCCCCAGTCGCCACCGGCTTGGCCACCGCCTGACCTGCCGCGCCTCCTGCCATCTTGGCCGCCATCTCCGTGGCGGCCTTCACGGCGGCCAGATCCATCTTCATCATCATCTTCTGCTGGTGCATCAGCATGGTCATGCCGTCCGCACCCATGATCGCGCTCATCTCCGGCCCGATGTCCACCCGGGCGGACTCCCCTTTGATCTTCGTGGTCATTTCCTTCTCCTGACCGTCTGCGGTGGTCTTTTGCACCAGGATCCAGTCGGCATTGGCGAAGGTGGCAGCACAAAGCAGGAGGGCGAACGAGCGGGCGAGTGTTTTCATGGTGCCAGGAGGCTAGCTGCGAGCCGCCCCGGCGGTCAATGACGAACATCTCCAGGCTTGAACCGCGTTCCGCCGCCCCGCATGATGCCTGCCTCTGCATGAACCGCCGACTCTTCGATTTCATCCGCCATCACCTCGCCGGTTCTGGCATGCTCGTCGCGCTGCTGCTGCTCTGTGCTTTCTTCAGCATCGTCACCTGGAGCGAACAGCACCCGCAAGACGCCGCAGCGGCGCAACAACTCGCCGCGCAGATCACACCGAACGCGAAAGTGCTCATCGTCGTGCGCCCGCAGGCCGAGGACGGCCTCTTTGCCGACGCCTTGAACGCCGCGCTCGGCTCCCGTGCGGAAATCGTGCGGGGCGAGCCCAAAGACGCCCGTGCCGCGCTGGCACGTGCCGCCACAGCGGGTGGGCTTGATGTCATCGCCTGCAATCAGGCCACCGCGTCGTGGCTCGTGTTCAGCAATCTCGCCACGGATTTTCCCGCACTCAAAGACACCCGTGTCCTCCAACCCAAGCCGCAATCATGGCCTGTTTTCCTCAAGGCGGACAACCTCCTCAACATCGCCAACCAGATCGCCGTCATCGCCATTCTCGCCATCGGCATGACGCTGATCATCATCACTGGCGGCATTGATTTGAGCGTCGGTAGCCTGATCGCGCTCTCCGCCGTCGTCACAACGATCCTCGTGCGTGATTTTTGCGGCGGAGAGCATGCCAGCGCGGCAGGCATGTTCGCCGCCGGCCTTGGTGGCACCGCGTTATGCGCAGTCTGCGGCCTGCTCTCCGGCGCATGCATCACGCGGCTACGCATGCCGCCCTTCATCGTCACGCTGGCGATGATGCTGGTGTGCAGCGGTCTCGCTTATCGACTGGCAGAGAATCAATCCGTCTATCAGGTGCCGGATTCCTTCGTCTGGCTCGGTCGTGGTGCCGATTTATTCGGTCTGCCGAACGCCGTGGTGCTCATGCTACTACTCTACGCCGCCGCGCATGTCGTGATGACCCAAACTAGCTTCGGTCGGCACCTCTACGCCGTCGGTGGCAATACCGAAGCGGCGTTTCTATCCGGCGTGCCGGTCAAACGCGTCATCCTCATCGCTTACATCCTCTGCGGCCTGCTCGCCGGTCTCGGTGGCGTGGTTGCCGCCTCGCTGCTGAAAAGCGGCTCGCCCACTTACGGCCAGATGTATGAGTTGTACGTCATCGCCGCCGTCGTGGTCGGTGGCACCAGCCTCAGTGGTGGCAAAGGCACCATGCCCGGCACCTTGATCGGTGCTTTCATCATCGCCGTCATTCAAAACGGCATGAACCTCACCAACGTCGAAAGCAACACCCAAAAAATCGTCCTCGGCCTCGTCATTCTCGCCGCTGTGCTGGTGGATCGGCTGCGGAAATAGCCCCCAAAAGCCCGAATACGATTTCGATGCGGGTCATTCCGTGCCAGTGAGTGGCAAGCATATGTCACGCGCTTTGCAACGAGACCTCCAACCCGCAGCCATCATACTCATGTCCCACATCCTCACCTGCACCGACGGCTCGCTCTACGCGCCCAGCATCTACCAGCTCAGCGCTTGGGCTGCTGCACGCATGGGCACTGGTGTCAAAGTCCTGCATGTGCTCGATCCACACCGCGAACTCGCTCACGGCGGCGACCTCACCGGTGCCATCGGTTTCGACGCCAGCGCGGAACTCACCGAAGAGCTCGTGAAGCTCGAAGAAACGCAGGCCCGTATCGCCCGGCTCAAAGGCAATGCCATTCTCGCCGACGCCGCCAAACAGCTCGCCGACGCGGGTGTCGCCAGCGTGGAGACACTGCAACGCCACGGCTCACTCGTTGAAACCCTCGCAGAACTCGAACACGCCGCTGAGCTTGTCGTCATCGGCAAGCGGGGTGAACACGCTGATTTTGCCAAAGGCCACCTCGGCGGTGAGCTTGAACGTGTCATTCGCACCAGCGTGCGGCCCGTGCTCGTCGCCGCGCGTGCCAACCGACCTGTCGAGCGCTTCCTGATCGCCTACGACGGCGGTCCCAGCTCTACCAAGGCCGTTGAGTTCGCCTTGAACAACCCGCTGCTGCAAGGTCTGCACTGCCACCTGCTCCGCGCCGGGAAGATCGATAACGACGCGGCGTGGTTCCTCGAAGAAACCGCCGAAAAACTCCGCCAGGGTGGCTTTCAGGTGCTCGCCGCCGCCCAGGCTGGTCCGCCGGATGAAATCATCGCAAACGTCGTCAAAACCTGCGAGATCGACCTCCTCGTCATGGGTGCCTACGGCCACTCACCGATCCGCGATTTCATCCTCGGCAGCACCACCACCTCCATGGTGCGCACCTGCCAGATTCCGGTGCTGATGTTCCGGTAGGCATCATGCGCTGCTGTTTGCCTTTTCGCGCAACTCTGTTTGATGCAAGGCCGCGATGCCACCCCCGTTCCGCCAGCCACCTGCCATTGTCCCGACACTCCTCGGGGCTCTCGCGCTGCTGATCGCCGCGCT
>JBDNIB010000337.1:0-2025 GCA_041688535.1 Prosthecobacter sp. | reverse complement strand
GGCCTAGCCACATGGACCTGTTCGACCCGAAACCGGAGCTGACCCGCTATGACGGCAAGGATTTCCCCGGCGAGGTGAAATACGACGATGCTGCCGGGGCCAGCCGCGAGTGCATGGGCAGCCCGTGGCAATTCAAAAAACACGGCCAGTGCGGCATGGATGTGAGCGAGCTGCTGCCGCACTTCTCGCGCATCGTGGATGATGTGACGCTGATCCGCTCCATGCACACTGGCGTGAACAATCACGGCCAGTCCATCTACGCGCTGCTCAACGGCCAGGCCACGGGTGGCCGGCCCACGCTGGGGAGCTGGCTGACCTATGGACTCGGCTCCGAAAATCAGAATCTGCCCGCCTATGTCGCCCTGACCGATCCGCGCGGCCTGCCAGTGCTCGGCGTGGACAATTGGAGCAATGGCTGGCTGCCTTCGGTGTATCAAGGCACCGTCATTCGGCCCAAAGAGCCGCGTATTCCGAATCTCGACGCGCCATTGAGCCTCAAAGGCGATGCGCAGGCCCGCTATCTCAATTTCGTGCAGCGCCTCAATCGCGAGCACCTCGAAGCACGTCCCGGCGAGGCCGATCTCGAAGCGCGCATCCAAAGTTTTGAACTCGCCGCACGCATGCAGACCGCCGCGAAGGAAGCGCTCGACATTTCACAGGAAAGCGCGGCCACCAAGAAGCTATACGGCATCGACAATCCCGCCGCCGCCGAGTTCGGCACGCGCTGTCTCATTGCCCGCCGTCTTGTCGAGCGCGGCGTGCGTTGCGTGTCGCTCTTCACCGGCAATCAGACTTGGGATCACCACTCCAGCATTAGCACCTCGCTGCCTGCTGCTTGTTTGTATGTGGACCAGGGCGCGGCGGCGTTGGTCACTGATTTAAAACAACGCGGCCTGCTCGACACGACGATCGTGCATTGGGGCGGCGAAATGGGTCGCCTGCCAGTGATTCAAAACCGAGCTGGAGCCAAGGACCGCAGTAAAGTGGGCCGCGACCACAACACCTACGGCTTCAGCATGTGGGTGGCCGGTGGTGGCTTCAAAGCCGGCCACATGCACGGCGAGACGGATGACTTCGGCCACCACGCTGTCAAGGACGTGGTCAATCACTACGACTACCACGCCACGCTGCTGCACCTCTTCGGACTCGATCCGCACAAGCTCAGCTACAAGCGCAACGGCACCGATCAGGTGCTGGTGGAAAATCCGCAGGCGCGGGTGGTGAACGAGTTGCTGGCGTGAAGTCCCTGCGGCGAATGGCGCTGCATTCAGGCTGTACGAGGCACTAACGATTCCCTGGGTTTTTGGGTCCACCGCAAGGGGAAGCAAACCCAGGGTGTTAGCGGAGCGCCAGAGGAGCCAGCAGCGACTGGGAGCGGTGCTGCTGGCAGGCCGTGCGTTCCAGCGCGGGACGTGGGTTTGCACGGGAATGCTTCGCACATGAACCCAGGGCGGCACTCGCCAAGGCTCCCTTGCCCTGGGCTTTATTACCGAAGTCTTTCAGGCTTCAATCCTGAAAATGCAGGAATGGGTTCATCCTTCGCAGTCTTGCTACGGAGAATGAGTCGGAATGGTGGAATCTCAGCGCTCCGCCCCCAACCTTACAGGCTTGTAATGTTCCAGCAAGGCTGCGGCCATGCGTGGGATGGCATGGTGGGGCGGAAATCATTCCACCCAAATCAGCAACCCCATCCACATGACCATGAAAACTGCATCCACCTCCCAACCCTTCTGGCAGCGTGCCGCCCTCTTCGGCGGTGTCTGCCTCATGACCGCCTCGCTCGTGGCATTCACGCCCGGCAAGGACGCGCCGGCCAAGGCCGATCCTTTGCACATCCAAGTCAATGACTCGCCGCTTTCTGCTAACGGTAAAGGCTTCCCCAGCTTCTCGCCCATCGTCAAATCTGTCGCTCCCAGCGTCGTGAAAATCGCTGTGTCGAGCCAGCCCAAAATCAACCGCATGCAGATGCCCAACATGCCCGATTTGGAGCGCTTCTTAGGCCCCGGCTTCAAAATGCCCAACGAT
>JBDNIB010000336.1:0-1931 GCA_041688535.1 Prosthecobacter sp. | reverse complement strand
TACCCGCACCGAATCCGAGCCCGTGGAACAATCCCCAGCCCAGTTTCGCGACGATCGCGACCTGCGGCTTCGTCCAGCCCTCGATTCCCGCACCCAGGACGCCGTACATCCACTTTCCACCGATGAAGTAACCCGCTGTGTGCAGCACAAACAGCATCAAAGCCGCCAACCAGAAACCCCGTGCGCGCCCAAGCGAGCTCCAGGCGACAAACGCAAAAAACAGCGTTCCCGCCGCCGCGCCGACCCATTCACCCGGCCGCCCCTTGATCACAAACCATGCCACGCTCCACAGCACTGCATAACCGAGGAACGCAGGCAAAAACAGACGGTAAAACCGCCGCAGCCGGTTCTCCCCCGCTAGCAGGCCGTTCAGCGCCAAACCCGTACCGCCGAGAAACACCAGCGCGATCAGCGCATACATGCCGATCTCACTGCCTGCGACACGCGGTGCGAAGGCCCAGATCGAATACGCGGCGACACTGACAGCGGCAAAACCAAGGCTACCATGCAGCGTGGAGCGGGAAAGGGAGTTCATCAGCGGGATAAAACGCCAGCAGCGCGCGGACATCTCATTCCCTGGCTATTAAAAACTGGCGCAGTAGCCTTTCCATCACACCAGCCCACGAATCGGCTGGCCGCGTGTCAGCACGTTGAGCAGATTCGGCGGCAGGCCGTCGGTGACACGCGCTTCGCCAAGATCCACGAGCGTGTGCATGATGGTGGCGATCAAATCGGGGATCGTGATCGGTTCGGAGGCGGGTTCGCCGCCGTTGGAGGACGACTGGCCGATGACCTGGCCCATTTTGAGGCCGCCGCCGTAGATCATGAGCGGCGCGAGGCCGCCCCAGTGATCGCGACCGCCTTTGAGGTTGATCTTCGGCGAGCGCCCCATCTCACCGCAGCAGACGAGCATGATTTTTTCACTCAGGCCGCGTGCTTCGATGTCCTCGATCAAAGCAGAGACGGCGTGATCGAACGGCCGCCCAACGTAGTCCATGCCGGTGCGGCATGGCGCGTTGTTGTTGTCGGCGTGCATGTCCCACACAAAGCTCGTCGTCACGGTGACGAAGCCGCAGCCGCGTTCACACAAACGCCGCGCCATGAGCAGCAGCTTGCCGAGCGTGGCGGCGTTGTCAGCGTAGTGCTCGCGGTTGTTCCACTGCGTGCTGATGCGGTCCTTTGGCAGCAGCGGAGCGGTGTCGTAGCGGGCGATGAGTCGGGGGTCTTCTTTGGAAAGATCAAACGCGTCTGACACCCCACGCCGCAGCACGTCAAACGCGAGTGATTGAAATGCCGAAGCACCGCCGATGGACTCGCTCACATCCATATTCCGCTTCCATTGATCCAACGAGGTGAGCAGCGTGCGGCGGTCATCCAGCCGCGTCTGCGGCATGCTCAAAGTCATGTCCGCTTGTGCGCCACTGCCTGCGCCGGGCACAAAGGGCTGATAGGTGGCTCCGAACTCGCCGCTGGAGGTGAAATCGCCGAATTTCTTGATCACCGGCATCGTGGCCGATGAAATCGCCTGCGGAAACAGCGCCACGTTCGTCGGCATGGCGCTGCCTGGACGCAGCGGCCCGGCAATGCGCGAATAAATGGAGCCCAAGTTCGCCTTCATCGTGTCCTTGCCGACGATGGTCTTGATGTCATGCACCGCGTCGCCGGTGACGAAGGAGCGCACGATGCTGAACTTGTCCGCCAGCTTCGCTAACCGCTCAAACGTGCCACCGAAAGTCACGCCGGGAATGGCGGTCTTGATCTCGCCCGTGACGCTGCGGATCTCCGACGGCGCGTCCATCTTCGGATCAAAGGTCTCAAACTGCGACGGCCAGCCGTGCATGAACAGGAAGATGACCGACTTGTCCTTGAGCAGTGATTTCTTCGCCGCCCCAAGCGCCATCAAATCGCTCAAACCAAGCCCGCCCAGGCCC
>JBDNIB010000335.1:0-5232 GCA_041688535.1 Prosthecobacter sp. | reverse complement strand
GGCTGGGAAAGGGTCGCCCGCTCCCGCCGCAGCACCGTGCCGGGGCCTGTGAGCGGCGGTTCCTACGTTCGCCGGATTGATTCCTGGAAGGTAGGATTCGGTCCGACGAACGCCAGAACCATTCCGCCGAACGCCGGAACCATGCCGACGTACCCCAGAGCCATGTTGACGTACCCAAGAACCATGCCGACGAACGCCGGAACCATTCCGCCGAACCCCGGAACGACTTAGCACTCGTGCACCCGATTCCGACGAAGCCTGGAACCATTCCGACGAAGGTCGGAACGAATCCGGGGAAGGGGAGAACCATTCCGAGGAACCCCGGAACGAAGTACTACCGGTGTGTACTGAATCCGACGTACGCCGGAACGAGCACTCACGCCCCAGAATCGTTTTTTTGCGGCATTATTTGCCCAAAAAGACGTGCCAGAGGCAGCCGGAGGATCGCGCGGAAATTCATCCGCGCATTCCGCCACGAAACCGCCGCAGACGTCGATGAAACTGAAGTAGCAAATGTAGGGTCATGCGCGCGACCGCCGGTCCGTCTCGGCGATGAGTTCCATGAGCGAGATGCCGAACCCCGCGCAAATCTTCTCCTGGGTCAGCACCGCTGGCATGGTTTCCATGTCCTCCACGCGGCGCAGTCCCGCGCTGGAGAGGCCCGTCAGCTTGGCGAAATCCTGCCGGTTCAGCCCGGCTTGTTCACGTTTGATGTGGATGGTTTTCCCAACAACCTCCCCGCCGTGGTCGAGGTGGCGTCCGGTGCCCTGCGCCGCATACGGGGTCATAATGCCTGGCATGAATGGCACTCATTTAAGCAGCTCATCGTGCGTATTTGCGGGGGCGAAGTAGGCTGAGAAAGCATGACGCTCCGCCTTAATCAAGTGCCATTCCGTGTTACCTATGAAAGGGTCAGGTGGCGATAGTTGACAATGAACCATGAAATGGCGCGGCTTATCGAATGAGCATCGCCCGCAACTGCAAGGCTTCGCCGAAGCCGGGATTGATGCGCAGGGTTTGATCCAGCGCGGCGATGGCTTCTTGTTTGCGGCCTTGTTGGGCGAGGATGGTGGCGCGGGCGTAGGGGATGCCGGGGTCGCGGGGATTGGCGAGTTCGCCGCGTTGGAGTGCGTCGAGGGCACCGGGGATGTCTTTGAGGCCGTTTTTGGCGAGGCCGAGATTGTACCAGGCGCGTGACAGGCTGGGATCGAGGCGCACGGCTTCCTGAAGTGCCGTGATTACAGCGGACATGTCGCCCGTCTCGCTGAGGGCGAGGCCGAGCTCGTAGTGGTAGTCGGCGTGATTGGGGACGAGCTTGATGGCGTCTCGCAGTTTGGCGATGGCCTGCGGGGTCTGGCCGGCGGTGCTGTACATCATGGCGAGATCATGATGGAAGGGCGGGGAGTTGGGGTCCCAGCGGATGGCGGTTTCCATGTGCTGGATGGCCGAGGTCGTGTCGCGACGGGCGAACTCAAACTGGGCGAGCTGCATCTGACCACTGGGCTGGTCGGCGTTCCAGTTCAGCATGTGCTGCAGGTCCTTGCCCGCAGCGGATTCGAGATCCAGCGAGTCGCGCAAGGCCCAGGCGGCGGAGACGCGCACGCCGCGTGAGGGGTCATTGAGCAGCGGCTCGATGGTGCTGCGAATGGTGCCGTTTTGCAGCATCGGCTCCAGGGTGCGGATGGCGCTTTGGCGCACGAGCGGGTGCGCGTGCTGCAACTGGGCGGTGACGGCGGTTTGCACCGAGGGCTGATCAATCCAGCGGTCGAGCAGCAAGGTGGCGCTGGCTTTCCAGTGCGGGATTTCATCACTGCCGAGCAGATCGACGAGGCCCGAAACGGCTTGGGCGTCTCCCTGACGTGCCTTGGCGATCAAGGTGGCTCGCGTGCGGGTTTTGCGGTCCATTTTATCGCCCCACCATTTCTGCGTGGCTTCCAGCGCCCAGGCGGTGGTCTGGTCGGTGTGGCACTTGTTGCAGGCGTTCGGGATGTTGAACTGCTTGGTGAGCAGCGGATCGGGAATGGTGAAGCCGTGGTCATGACGCGGATGGCGCTGCATGTACACCGTCTGCGGCATGTGGCAGTTCACGCATTGGTTCCCGGTGCTGGCGGTCTGATGGAAGCTGTGCGCCTCGGGCATGATGACCGGCGCGTTGGGGAAGCCGCCGGGCGTGTGGCAGCGCATGCAGAGCTGGTTGCCGGGCAGGATGGTCTTCATGCTGTGCATGTCGTGGCAGTCCATGCAGCGCACGCCGGAATGGTACATGCGGCTGCTGAAGAAGCTGCTGAACTCGTAGTTTTCGTCACGAATCTGGCCGTCGGGATAAAAGGTGTCGCTCTGGTCGGTGATGGTGAGGTGGTAGTGGTCCCAGAAGGACTCGCCAGGGACGAAGTCGCCGGTGATCTCGCCACGGCGTGCATGACAACCGGCGCAGTTCTCGATGTGCTGATCGCGGGTCCAGTTGGTGAGGGTGGGATCGCCCTTGGTGCCGGAATTGGCGCGTTGCCACTCGTTGTGCGATTTCATCGGCCCGTGGCAGGATTCGCAGCTCACGCTCATCTCGGCCATGGTGGTGTGGTAGCTGTCCGTTTTGGCGTCGTAGTTTTTGCGCAGGCGGGTGTTGTGGCAGGTGGCGCACATCTGGTTCCACACCATGCCGCGACCTGTCCAGTGGCCCCATTCGCCGGGTTTGCGGTCTTCATTGCCGTACACATTGAACCATTCGTTTTTATGCGGGTCCAGGCAGGCTTCCATGGCATGCAGGCGGCCATTGCCGCCATCCACGAGAAACTGCCGCAGTGGATCGTGGCCGATGACGCGCTCGACGCGGAAGGGGGTGATCTTGTCGCCAAAACCGAGGGCGATCAGTTCGTAGTCGCTGCCGTTCTTGCGCGTAGTGGTGGTCTGCGTGCCGTGGGTGAAGCTGCGCTCTGGCACGAAGCCGGGATCATCGAGCTGCGGGTCCGGTTTGCGCTCGGCGAGGCCGTGATTGGAGGTTAGCCATTTGGCATACTGATCCGCATGGCATTCTTGGCAGCTCTGGGAGCCTGCATACTGGGCAAACGCGGCTTTTTCATCCGGCATGACGAAGGGGTCGGCCTGCGTCAGCGAGACCACGGCTGGGACGGGCAGCGGTGTGTATTTTTTCTGCGGATACAAGGCCCAGGCTAGCAACGCGGCCAGTCCCAACGCCAGACCACCCATGGTGACACCGCCTTGCCACGAGTTTGCAGACTGTGTGGGGGCTAGCGGGGTCTGTTTCTTCATGCGTGCGCCAGATTAGGCGGACGCACTGATGACGCAAGGCAAGGAGCGCATGCTTCCCCGCCGAAGACCATCCATATAGAATGTGCCACATCTGCCGCACTCTGTGAACTGGCGTGAGTGGCAGAACGGTTTCTCGCGAGGACGCGGAAACAGCACGCGGGACGCGTGCGGTCCCACTCAGAAGTCGAGATAGATCTCGGCGCGGCGGTTGTGGCTGCGGCCTTCGGGATTGTCCGTGCCGTCGTTCTTTTTGTTCGGGCTGAGTGGCTGTGCCTTGCCGAGGCCGGCTGTTTCCACTTGGGCGGCGGGTACACCGAGCGCGACGAGCTGCTGCTTCACGGTCTCCGCACGGCTGCGGGAGAGATTGATGTTGTAGCTGTCCTCGCCCTTTTCGTCGGTGTGGCCGGCGATGCGCAGTTTTTTGGAGGGATCGGCCTTCATGAGCGCGGCGATGACCTCAATCTGCTTTTGGGCGCGGGGATGCAGCTCGGCGCGGTCGTATTCAAAGTAGAGCGCGAGCGATTCGCCGCCCTTCGGGTTCTTCACGATGGGGGTGTAAGGCACGCCGAGCTTGGAGGCGCTTTTGGCGAAGGAGCCGAGGATGTCGGACAGGTTCATGCCGACAATCTTCCACGGCTGGGCGATGTCCGCACGCTTGAGCTCCAGGCCGAACTCGGTGTTTTGCTGGAGCTTTTCCGACTGCACCTGGGCGATGACCCAGGACACCTCGGGATTGGCGATGGAGATGATGAGGGGCTTGGCGGGGTTCAAGGCGAACTGGCCTTCCTCAAACACGATGCAGAGGCCGAGTAGGCGCTCGATCGGCACTTTTTTCTCATCCACAAAAACCTGCGCGGCAACGAAATCGTGTTTGAGCAGGTGGCGGACGAAGTCGCTGGCAAAGGCGAGCGCGTCCGTGCCGTCCTCGACGACAAAAAGCTGTTTCATGGGGGCGAGCTTGCCGGGGGCGGGTGGTGGTGTGCCAGGGGCACCGGGCGCTGGAACAGCGGAGGCCGGGACCGGCAGGGCGGCGATGGCGCTGCTCATCACCTGGGGCAGTGTGGCTTTGGCAATCTTCCAACCCATCTGCTCATCACGTTCTAGATCGAACTGGATGCGCACAGAATCGCCACTGCCGGCCTTGGTGAATGGAATGGCGATACGAGTGTGGTTTTCGACTAGGCCGAGCAACTCCACCTGGCCCTCGCCGCCGGGTTGGTAGCCCATGGCAGCAAGTTGCTGGAGCAGTTTCGCGGCGCTGTCCGCCTGCGCGGGGTCCGCCGTGGTCATGAGGCGGCCGGCGGTGGCAAAATCACCCGTGGTGAGGCTGCGCACGAACTGCTTGCCCAAATCAAGCGGGCGGGCGAAACCGAAGGTGACCGGTGCGGGCGGGGGAACCGGCGGCGGCTCCGCTTTGGGCGGCACAGGCGGCGTGACAGGCGCGGGCGTGGTGGCGGCAGGGGCTGCTGCGGTGTTGGTTTCACCGGCGGCAGTCGCGTGCTCCTGCTGCATCTGCTTTTTCGTGAACAGAAAGAAGATGGCGGTGCTGAGCGCGAGCGCGGCAACGACGATCAAAATCGGAACGAGGCTGCCGCCACAAACCGAGCGGGAGGGGAGGGGACGTGGCGGGAAATGCATGGCCGGGAGGAGACTGTCCAGTGACAGCAGTAAAGATGCCACCACTGGCGGCGATGAATCAAGGATTAATTATGCCGCATTGCGGCTCAGCGTTTTTCATCCGTGCCATTGGTGGCCTGCCCCCCGCGCATTTTTGCCTTCAGTCGTGACCAGAAGTCATCCTCGGTCTTCGCGTCATCTTTCGCCGTGTCTGAGCCGCCCTTGAACAGCGGTACCGCCACGCCGGGCGCGGTCAAACCGTTGCTGCCGACATCCGCCAGCGCACGGCCATAGGGGGCGAAGTTGTTCACCGGCACGTCGTACTTTTGCGTGCTGGAGGCCAGCACG
>JBDNIB010000334.1:0-4791 GCA_041688535.1 Prosthecobacter sp. | reverse complement strand
TGGAGCCAATGTAAATCAAGACTTCCAAGCTACTCTCGCCATGAACACAGCTAAACAAACATCATCAGGGGTTCACAAAATAAATGGCGAGGTTTTGGCGAGGTTGCCAAACCTAGCCAAATTCGCCAAGAGTGATCAGCGCTACTGGTCGCAAAAAGGGAAGCTCTTCAAGAACCCGGGTTCCACCACCTTCTCCTGCCGTCTCAGTCGCGGACAGGATCGCGAATACTTCCCGCTAGGAACGAGCAACAAAGACGCTGCGTCTGCGCAGGCAGTGAAGGTTTACGACTTCCTCTTCACACACGGCATGGAGGCCACGGTGGAGAAGTTCAAGCCGAAGACGGCGGAGCAGGCGGATGTCTCCACGATTGGCGAATGGATCGCAGCCACGGAGCGGCATTGCACGTTGTTCCCGGCGACGATGCAGAACTATGTCTCGGCGGTGCGAAAGCTGGCGGGTGACATTGGCACGCTGCCCAAGAACAAAAGCCGGTTCAGCTATAAGGACGGCGGGACAAAGGACTGGCGGGCGGCTGTGGACAAATTGCCACTGGCGCTGCTGGACTCGGCACAGGTGAACGCGTGGCAGGTGTCCTATCGGAAGGCGAAGCCGGGGAATCCAGACGCACAGCGGCGGGCGCTGAACTCGGCGCGGGCGGTGGTGCGGAATGCCAAGGCGCTGTTCGGAGCCAAGATTGCCAAGCTGCTGCGGGATGTGGCTGGCCTGACTCTGCCGGAGCCGCTGCCCATGCAGGACGTGAACCTGACGGAGTTGTTCGGGAAGAAAACGAAGACGCGGTATCAGTCCCGCATTGATGCCGAGAAGCTGCTGCGGCTGGCTGGCGTGGAGCTGGCAGGATCGCAGCCGGAGGCGTTCAAGGTGTTCGTGCTGGCGCTGTGCTGCGGCCTGCGGAAGCGGGAGATTGATTGCCTGCTGTGGAGTCAGGTTGACATGGACGCAGGCGTGATCCGCATCGAGGCCACGGAGCATTTCAGGCCCAAGAGTGACGATTCAGCGGGCGAGGTTGATCTTGATCCTGAACTGGTGCCACTGCTGCGTGGCTGGCGGGCTGCTGCCACGGGTGAATTTGTGATCGAGGGAAAGGACAGCACGAACTTCAAGAGCCGCGTGAGCTATCGCTGTGAGCCGGTTTATGCCGCGCTGTATGAGTGGCTGCGTGGTCATGGCGTGAAGGCCCAGAAGGCGCTGCATGAACTGCGCAAGGAGGCGGGCGCACTGGTGGCGCAGTCCGCAGGCATCTACGCGGCATCACGGCTACTGCGGCATAGTGACATCCGCGTGACTGCCGATTACTACGCGGACAAGAAGCAACGCATCAGCACGGGCTTGGGAGCGCTGCTGCCTGCTCAGAACGTAATCCCCTTTCCTTCTGCAAAACCCATGGAGAAGGAACAGAGCAGAACCGCATGAACAAACCCATGAAACCTGTTTCAAAACGCACCGCACGGTTGCGCCGTGGTCTTGCTAAACGAGTCGTTTTTGGGCTTCCGAAATGCGAGGGGGATTCAGGCTTCGTGCTCTCAAGCGCCACGATGTCTGCCGATCCACCGGAGTGGACTGAAATACCCCACAAGCTCGTCCGAGAGCGCACGGTCAAGGACGTTGAACGCAGCTTTGCCGAACTGCGATACATCTTGCTTGATTTGGAGGCCGTCGCACTAAGACACCCGGCAAACGAAGTGGCGATTCACGCGCAGGCGACCCTCGCGGATGTCGCTGGCCTAATCCTGAGAACCTGGCCTGCGGTTGCAGACCAATCTGTGCAGCCTTTATTTCGTGAATTGCGTGAACCAGAGAACGGCGCGCTCCGCCAGCGATGGGCCTTACTGCACGGCACCGGAGGTTCGCTAGAAGGGCCAAAAAAAAGTATTTTCTCTGAACTACTCTTGCTCTACAACGCGTGCTGGGGCCTGGGTGCCATGGAAGCTATCAGCAGTGCGGCCAAACTACGTCCCAACAAGTCACTGGCGCTGCTGGGCTCGGCACAGGTAGCGCGTGGTGTGAAAGACATCATTGAACTCCTTCGGAAATTTTATCAATTTGTTGATGGGCTGACCGATGCTATGCGAGCACAACCACAGCGCGCATCGAGGCTCGCTCGTGATGCACAGCTTCAGTACTTCGACGACTTCTGGGAGAAAGTTTGCAAACCATTTTTTTTCAACGGTAAGCCATCTCGCTGGCAGATGGCCGTTGAAAATAATCCTTTCAATGGCAACAAAGCTCCGTCAAAATCAGAAGGGGAGTTCAAAAAATTCCTCCTAAATAAGTTCAGGAATTCCAGTGTCGGCATCGTGTCCGAAACTTCCGTCGATACCTAGCTAACAAAGGAAATTCCCGTGATGGTGCGTTCATCGCTGTGAAGCTTGTATGCTCCATGGCTACCATCGAACATCACACAGACGAAAAGCATTGGACAATCAAATCGGCTGCCACGCGCTGGCAATGCCACGAACTGACAGTGCGCCGGAAAATCCGGCGCGGAGAACTGGGGGTGCTGCGCTTCTCTCGGCAGCATGTGCGTATCCCCTTCGCTGAGATCCTCCGCCATGAAAAGGAGGCCGCAGCCACCAAATAACGAAGCCGGGGAACTTTCGCCCGCCCGGCTCCGCGTTTCGTGATGCGATAGAGTAGGCGATTCAGACCCCGGTGCAACCAAACCTTTGCACCCATGAAACCCGTACCAACGCGAGCCAGCGCCCATCTGGCAACCCTAACGGCACCAAGCCCTGCCCCATCATATTTCACCGGAAAACACGTCTCCAGCACTCGTCTGGAGAAATCCCCAGCGACTACGTTTCAGGACTTTATTCAGCAGCTCATCAGCCAGCCCGTCTCGCTGAACGTCACATACGCCGAATACCAAGCGATGGAAAAAAAAGACAGAGCCGACGCCAAAAAGGTTGGCTACTTCGTGCCCTGCGCCTTCGACCGTTCGCCGTGGGAAGGCAGGAAAGCGGAGCACGCCCGCGCCTGTTGGCTGTGCATTTTGGACATCGACGATTCCGAAGACGCTCGGCCCTTCGTTAAAAACCCCGGCCTGCTCACAGAGCGGCTGAACGGGCTGAACTTCGCCGCGTACAAAACGATTTCCAGCACACCTAAAAACCCTCGTCTTCGCGTCATGGTAGAAGCCGCAGGGATACCACCAGACCGATACGCCGATGCCGTGCTAAACTTGGGCCAGATGCTTGGGCTTCCAAGTGTCACTCGCGAGTCGTTAATCGTCACACAGCCACAATTTTTCCCGATAGTTTTCAGCGACCAATGTACACTCGGGGACGACCCGACAATCGCCACCAAGTTTGACGGCAGACCGTTCGCCGTCATCGACATCTCCCGCGACATCGCCAGCCTCCCGCCGGTGGTGTCAGGCAACAAGCCCACCACTGCTTCACTTTCTACGGGTGATTCGTTTGATGACTTCCTCACCTTCTACGTGCCACCGGATGAGAGTTTCACGCTTGAGATGGCGAAGGAGGCATTGAAATTTATCAGTGCCGACTGCTCACGTCCTGAGTGGCTTGAAATAGCCGCTGCGCTAAAGCACCAGTTCGGTGCCAAGCACGCCAACGAAGCGTACGACCTGTTCGACGAATGGAGTGCGACGGGCACCAGCAAGTACGTTGATGACAAGGACACCGCCACCATCTGGCGCTCGTTCAGCGAGCAGCCCAAGGGCCGCGTCCCTGTCACCATTGGCACGCTGATCATGCGGGCGAAGAAAGGTAGGTGGAACCCCATTGTCATCCGGCCACTCTGGAAACACGCGGCCAACGATTTGGGCAACGCCGAAGCACTCGCGAACTACATTGCAGGCGATGCCATCTACTGCCCACAAACTGCGTGCTGGTTCTTGTTCGATCAACGATGGAAGCGTGATGATTGCGCCCAAATCAAAAGCAAGATGTCAAAGCTCTGCCGCGAGTCGATGCGCGCGGCAGCGGAGGTGCAGGATGATGATCAGCGTAAATCAGCAAACACTCGGGCGCTTTCCATTGGCAACCTCCCAGTGATGAACAAAGCCATTGCTCTGGCTCAAAACGACACGCGACTGGTAGTGCAGCTTGATGAACTCGATGCAGAGCCGTGGCTTGTGGGTGTGGAGAATGGGACGTTGAACCTGCAATTAGGCACGCTGCACCAAGATCCCCAGGGGGCGCTTGTGACCAAGACACTTGGCACCCGCTTTGATCCAACGGCGGCCTGTCCGACTTGGGAGGCATTCATCGAGCGCGTGACGAGGGGACACGATGGACTTGCCAACTTCCTGCAACGCAGCATCGGCTATTCATTAACCGGACTCACACAGGAGCACCTTTTCTGGTTCCTGCACGGTGGCGGCTGCAACGGCAAATCCACGCTCATCGAGACGCTTCAAAATCTGACTGGCGAATACGGCACTCGGGCTAGTGAAAAACTTCTGTCGATGTCTAAACATGGAGCCGACACACCGCTTGATGAACTCGCCGGACTGCCGGGTACCCGCATGCTGTTCGGCTCCGAGACACAGGACGGCGTGAGGTTGAATGAGAAGCTCATCAAGGACTTGTGCGGAGGCGACACGCTACGGGCACGGCAACTTTACAAAGAAGGCTTCAACTTCCGACCGACCTGCAAACTCTGGATGTTTGGAAATCACCGCCCCGAAATCTGCGGAACTGATCACGGCATCTGGCGTCGAGTGCGGCTTGTGCCCTTCACCGCCGTCATCGGTGAAGCCGAGAAGGACAAGGGGCTACCCTCGAAACTCCAGACTGAACTTCCTG
>JBDNIB010000333.1:0-2158 GCA_041688535.1 Prosthecobacter sp. | reverse complement strand
TTTCGAGCCGCTCCATGACATCGTCCGTACACATCGGCTCCGGGGCGGTCATGAGCAAAGCGTGAATCTGGGCCATCGTGCGGTTGATGCCCCACTGCGTGCCGAGCGAACCCCACTGCACCACGAATTCCTCGCGGGCTTTTTCCCATTCTGGTAGTTCCTTGCTCACGCTTTCATTAAAAACTGAAAACAATGAAAGGCAAGGCGGGAGTTCAACTTTCTCTCGATTACGCACGAACGACCCAGCGCTGTTCCGTAGTTCCGCCTTTAGGCGGTCTGGAGGCTCGACCGGATTCCGGCTAAAGCCGGTACTACGGAACAGCGCTGGGTAATGCGGTCATTCACACCACAATCGTCACCTCACGGACTCAACCGCACCTTCTCCCACACGCCGTGCTCCTTGCGATAGCGAATGCGATCATGCAGGCGGCTGACGCGGCCCTGCCAGAACTCCATTTCATCCGGCAGCAGCGTGTAGCCGCCCCAATGCGGCGGACAGGGCACCTGGCCTTCGGGGTATTTGGCCTTCAACTCGGCATCGCGCTGCGCCAACCACTCGCGACCGGGAATCACCACGCTTTGATCCGACACCCAGGCACCGATTTGATGCCCGTAAGGTCGGGTGGCGAAGTATTTCTCCGCATCGGCGTGATCCAGCTTCGAGATCGCGCCTTTCAGACAGACCTGATGGTGCCGGTCCGTCCACAGAAAGCACGCGGCGGCACGCGCATCGGTGGCGATCTCCTGCCCCTTCCGGCTCTCGTAGTTCGTGTAGAAATGAAAGCCGCGCTCGTCGATGCCCTTCAATAGCACCGTGCGCACCGTCGGTGTGCCGTCCAGGCCATTCGTGGCCAGGCTCATCGCATTCGGCTCCGGCAGCTTGTGCGCGAGGGCGTCGTTGATCCAATGCGTGAACAACTCCACGGGATCGGCCGGGGCGCTGTGTTCATCGAGTTCGCCCTGGTCGTAACTCACGCGCAGGTCAGGCAGGTTCGGTTTGTCAGTGGGGTTCATGCGAGTTAGAAGAAACGCGTGCCGGGCGGCCTGCGCTACGTCAGCTTTGGCCTTTTACGCACTCATTTGTCCCATGTCATCCTCCGTCACCGGTGTTATCCAAGATCTCGAACGCATCCTCCTCACACCCGCGCAAATCAGCGCCCGTGTCGATGAGATGGCGGCGAAGCTGAATGCGGAACTCGCAGGCAAAGTCGTCACTGTCGTCGCGCTGATGGACGGGGGCTTGTTCTTTGTCGCCGATTTGCTGCGGCGTCTCGAACTCCCCGTGCGTCTGCACACTTTGAGCGCCAGCAGTTATCAAGGCGGCACCGCCACCACTGGCGAGGTGAAGGTCAACTGGCCCGCCGGGGTCGATCTGCGTGATCAGGACGTGCTGCTGCTCGACGACATCCTCGACACCGGCCTCACGCTCAGCGTCATTCGCGAGCGCATCCTCGCCCAGCAGCCCGCTTCGCTGCGCAGTTGCGTGCTGCTCAGCAAACGCCGCGAGCGCCTGCGCGACGTGCCGCTCGACGACGCCGGTTTCGAGATCGACGACGAATTCGTCGTCGGCTATGGCATGGATTACATGGGCCGCTTTCGCAATCTGCCCTGCATCGGCATTCTCAATCCGAACCAGCCGTCATGAAGCTGCGCGTGCTGTTCTTCTCCGTCCTGCGCGACATCACCGACACGGACGAAATCACCCTCGAACTACCAGCCGGTGCCACGATGGCCGATCTGCTGGTTCAAATCGAATCCCGCTGGCCGAAGCTCCGCGACTGGCAAAACAGCCTCCTCCTCGCCCTCGATCAAACCTATGTGAAACGCGATGCGCGGCTGCACGACGGCGGTGAGGTCGCCATCATGCCGCCGGTGCAGGGTGGTTAATTCAGCGCCACCGCCGCATGCAGCAGCCGTTGAAAGGCCTTCGCATCGAGTTCCTTCAGCGATTTGATCTGGAACGACAGGATGTTCGTGTTGCCCTCGCCGCGCTGGAACAGCGTGGTGATGTCACGCAGCTCCGTGCCGCGAAAAAAGGTGATGCCGAGGTGCTTTTTGCACGCGCTCAGCGCGCACACCAGCTTCCGTCCGCTGAAACTCAGCATGTTCCTCCAATGCCGCACCTGCTCCGCCATCTCCCGCGACGCCTCCGGCGCGA
>JBDNIB010000332.1:0-3080 GCA_041688535.1 Prosthecobacter sp. | reverse complement strand
TCCCTTCACCACCGCCGAGCGGCCAGGGCATGACGCCGACGCGTTTGGCCCAGGTGTCCCACTGCGCGGCCATCGCCTGCACGCGTTCGGGCTGTTGGGTGGCGAGGTTGTTCATCTCGGTGCGGTCAGCGGCCATGTCGTAGAGTTCCCAGGGGCCGGGATGCTTGGAAACGAGCTTCCAGTCGTCGTTGCGGATGGCGCGATTGCCCTCGTGCTCCCAGAAGAGGGGCTGCGGACGTTTTAACGGACCGCCTTTGAACACAGGAGCCAAACTCACGCCTTCCATCGGTTGAATCGTGTTGCCGTTGAGTTCCTGGGGATACGAGCCGCCGCCGAGATCGACGCAGGTCGCCATGATGTCGATGAGATGCGACGGGGAATGGCACAAGGGACCACCAGGTGCCTTTCGCGTGAAATTTCCAGTGCGAGTGCCCTCGTGGTTCACATTAATCCCCTTCGGCCAATGCGCGATGAGCGGCGTGCTGATGCCGCCTTCGTGCTCCCAGTGCTTGTACTCGCGGAAGGGTGTGTTGCTCACGTTCGCCCAAGCCTGGCCGTAGCCGATGTAGGTATCCGCGCCGCCGGGCATCACGCCCGCGCCTTGCCGCATGGGGTAGCCGTCGCGCGTCTGTTTCGGGATCATGTCGGGCTGAAGATAATCATTCGCCAAAACAGGCAGCGTCGGCGCGTCTGCACGCGGTTGGTGCGGCCCGTTGCGACCCATGCCCTCGGCGCAGCCACCGTTGTCCTGGAGGAAGAGGATGAGCGTGTTTTCATACTGCCCGTTCTTTTTCAGCGTCTCGACGAGGCGGCCGATGCCCTGGTCCATGCAGTCGAGCATGGCAGCGAAGACCTCCATGCAGCGCGACTCCCAGGCCTTGTTGTCCACCTTGCTCCAGTCGCCGGCCTGCGGCGACACCTTCCAGCGTTCGTCGATCAGGCCCAGGCGCTTCATCTTCTCCACGCGCGCCGCACGGATGGTGTCGTAGCCCGCGTCGTATTTGCCTTGGTATTTGGCGATGTCCGACTCCTTCGCATGCATCGGCCAGTGCGCCGCCGTGTGCGCCATATAAACGAAAAAGGGTTTCTCCGGCGTGTTTTTGGCGTGTTCGGTGACGAAACGCGCCGCGTGGTCGTTGATCGCGTCGGTGTAATAAAACTCCTTTGGCTGATACTCCGCGTCGGCAAAGGGCGAAATGAAGGTGTTGTCACGCGTGAGCGTGTTCGGGTCGAAAAAGCTGCCTGCGCCGTGAATCGTGCCGTAAAAGCGGTCAAAGCCGCGCTGGAGCGGCCAGTTGTGCTTGTCGGCGTCGCTTTTGGGATTCGTGGCTTTGGTCACATGCCACTTCCCGGCCATGTAGGTCGAGTAACCGGCCGTTTTGAGCGCCTCGGCGATGGCCACGGATTTTTTGCTCAGCTCACCCGTGTAGGCATTGCCGACTTTAGCGCTCCGATCATCGACCATGTGGCCGATCCCGGCTTGGTGGGCATAAAGTCCGGTCAGCAACGCCGCGCGCGTGGGGCAGCAGCGAGCCGTGTTGTAAAACTGCGTGAAGCGCACGCCGCCCTGCGCCAACGCGTCGATGTTCGGCGTGCTGATCTCGCTGCCGTAACAGCCGATGTCCGAATAGCCCACGTCATCGCACATGATGAGGATGATGTTCGGCCTGTCAGCGGCAGTCAGCAGCGTCGTAAAAGCAAAGAAGAGAGCGGGAAGAATGCGCATGGTTATTGGATGTGAGGTTATTTGGCCTTTTTGCCCTTACCCTTCTTGCCTGCTTTCACAGCAGTCGGGTCGTATTTCGGATTCGGCTCGGCGGGAACGATGGCGTGGATGGATTGATGCCATGCGAGGAGGTCGGCGAGCAGTTCATCGCGCTTGGCGGTGCTTTTCGTGGCGAGGTCCGTGCGCTCGCCGATGTCGTCCTTGAGGTTGTAGAGTTCGACGGCGTGATTGGTGGCGAGTTTTTCGCGCCCACCGTCGAGCTGCCATTCCTCCATGAAGAGGTGCAGTTTCCAGTCGCCCTTGTGGATGACGCTGACTGGGCGACTGCGGAAGCCGGTCTTTACGTCAAGCTCGCGGCCGCGAATGACGGGATTGTCGAGATAGCCGGGGAAGTGCCAGAAGATCGACTGCCGCTTCAATTCGCCATCGCCTTTGAGCAGCGGCAGCAGGCTTTCGCCATCGAGCACCTTGCCCTCAGGAACCGACGCACCCGCAGCGGCGAGGAAGGTGGGGAAGAGATCGACATTGATGACGGGCACGTCGCTGCGGCTGCCGGGCTTCGTCACGCCGGGCCAGCGCACGATGAAGGGCTCGCGGATGCCGCCCTCGTAGTAGCTGCCTTTGTTGCCACGCAACGGCTCCTGGGAGGACTGCTGGGTGCCGCCGTTGTCACTGGTGAAAACGACGAGCGTGTTGTCTTCGAGGCCCAAGTCTTTGATTTTTTGCAGCAGCTTGCCGATGCCATCATCGAGATCATAGGTGCAGGCGGCATAGAGCGGATCGTGACGCTGCTTGCCTGCGGCTTTCGCCTTGAAACGATCCAGCGTGGCCTGACGAGCCTGTAGGGCAGAGTGAATGGCGTAGTGTGGCAGATAGACGAGAAATGGATAATCCTTGTTCTTCTCCATGAACTCGCCCGCTGCCTGGGTCAGGGAGTAAATACCCTTCGGGTTTTGATTGTCCTTCACGTTATCCTTCCAGCCGCCGTAGGACTGATGCACCACGTCGAATCCCTGCTCGCCCGGCTCAGCGCCGCCTATGCCATCGAGATGCCATTTGCCAAAGATACCGGTGACGTAGCCTGCCGTTTTGAGCGCATCGGCAAAGGTGATGTTCTCCTTGGCGAGACCGCCCTTGTTCGGCACGGGTACCAGCCGCTGCGAGATCTTCAGTCCGCGATCCGTGCTGCCGACGGCATACACATGATGGCGCGGCGTGTAGTTCCCAGACAGCATGCAAGCGCGTGACGGGGCGCAGTTTCCGGCGGCGGCATAACCGGTGGTGAAAACCATGCCTTCCTTCGCCAACCGGTCGAGGTTCGGCGTCTCCATGAAGCTGCCTTGATAGCCCACGT
>JBDNIB010000331.1:0-3575 GCA_041688535.1 Prosthecobacter sp. | reverse complement strand
GAACGGCTTGTGCGGATCGGCGATGTTCAGCATGAGGCAAAACGGCTTCCCTGCGGCCTTTGCAGCCTCGATACCCTTCGTGGCCGCCTCGCCCCAGGAAGCGGCATTTTTGGTGTCATCCTTCTTCTCATCGCCGAGCACGATGTCCCACGGAAAGGGCGAGTAAGGCGTGGAGTGGCTGACCTTGTGCCGGATGCCGGTGAACCAGCCCGCGTCCTTCATGATGTCGCCGAGCACCGGGTAGTCCTTCTCGTCTTTGCTCATCGCCCGAAAGCCCTGGATGCGGTTGTTGTGCGGATAACGGCCCGACCACATCACGTTGCGCGAAGGCATGCAGTTGCCGACGACGACATGCGCATAATTGAAGCGCAGGCTCTGCGCCGCGAGCTTGTCCATGTGCGGCGTCGTGTCCGGCAGCTTGCACCCATACACCCCGACCGAGTCGCAACTCATGTCATCGGTGGTGATAATGAGAACGTTTGGCTGCGCCGCAAAGAGTGCGGGAGCGAGAAAGAAGAGGGCAATCAGGTGTTTCATGCGGGCTGCGGAAACGCCGCGCCCGCCCCGATCTCGCGAAAACATCGTCAGGGGGTGATGGTGACCTGCGGCGGCTCCGCATAATCAGTCCACCGTCGCTCCATTTCCTGCGCCTCCGGCTTGCCGTCGCTAAACACAAGGCGGTAACGGCTCACATACGGCTGGCCCGGCTCGATGCTCCAATCACCATCCGCCGAGGGCGCAACGCAGATCTGCTGGTTCTTTGGATTGAGGCGCAGCGGCTGCGGGAAGCGGAAATTGTCCGGATGCATGAGCACGGTGATGCCGGTCATCTGCCCGTCCACCTCACCGCCAAGCCAGACCCACTTCGCCTTGGTTGCGTCGCCTGTTTTCCGGTCATCGCCGTTGCTGGTGAGCATGGCGACTTTTTCCACCGGGTCCCACAACGCATTGCCACGCACACCGAGACCACCGTAATGATACTTCGGCAGCTTCACCGGCTCCGCGCCCGCACAAGTCTGGGTGGAGACTAGGTCCATGAGAAACAGCGGCGGCAATGGTGTTCCGCTGCCGTCCTTCAATCCGGCCGTGTGCGTGACCGTGACCTCCCACGTTTCATTCAGCATGTCTTTCTCCACGCCGCTGGTGTGGTCGAGCCACTTGTGGGTGCTCACAAAGCCGCCATGCACCGGGCCGCTCCAGCTTTTCAGCAGCTTGTCAAAGCGCACCTCGCCGGTGAGCTTGCCCGTTTTGTCTTTGCCCATGTTCCAAAAATCCGGTGCGCCACCAGCGAATTCCGTATGCGTCCACGCGAACCAGATGCCGCGCTGATGCGGATGATCCGACGGATGATTTCCCGTGAGTAGCCTGCCTGAAGGCGAAAACACTGGATGCAAATGCGCCCCATGCGCAAAGCCCTCCGCCGTACCGGCCGGCACCGGACCCGGCAGCATCTGATAGGTGAAGACCGGCAGTGCGGTGCGCTCTGCAGCACCCGCATATGGCTTCGCGACCAAGGTGAGCACTTTTTCATTCGCCTGCGTCTCCACTCCTCCCGCCGCAAACGCTGGCAAGGCGGACGCAATGGTGCAGACGAGTTCTTTGCCCTTTGGCAACGCGTTCTGCAAAACAAACGTGCCCCTGCCCGCCTCATCCACCTGCACCGGCATGCCCAGCTCTTGCAACGTCAGCGTCTTTCCCCACCATGCCGCTGGTGCCTGGAAAGTGACCACGCAACCACTGCGATCATGACCGCCTGCGTGCAGGGTGAGGCTTTCAGCGTGAATCCGCGTAACGGCGGCCAGCAGCAGGGATAGAATGACAAGTTTCATGATGGTGCCCAACCACAACGCGGCTGGTCCCGCGAAGTTCCTTGCTGTTCGAGAATTTTTCCGCTTCGCCACGACCCGCTACTTGGTCGCCTTTGCCTTGCCCTGCGGTAATTCGTCGCCCAGCTTCGGGCCTTTGTCCTGCGGCATGGACTCGTTCCAGGCGAGCACGGCCTTCGTCAGGCGGGCGACGACCTCGGGGTTCTTTTCGGCAAGGTTGGTGACTTCGGACTTGTCGTAAGTCATGTCGTAGAGCTTGGGCTGCGTGCCGTCGTATTCGCAGAGGAATTTCCAGTTCCCCTCGCGCATGGAGAGGTCGGGGAGTGTTTCGGGACTGTTCGCTGGCCAGCGTTTGCGGTCCGGTGGACGACGCCAGAAGAGCGGGGCCTTGCGCGAAACGTCCTCTTTCCCGAGCAGGGCGGGAGCGATGTTTTCGCCGTCGAATGCCACGTCTTGGTGGTCGATTTTCGCGATGGAGAGCAGCGAGGGCGCGAGATCGAAGGCGGCGAAGACGGACGTGTCGTTTTGCGTGCCTGCTTTGCCTGCGTCGATCACGCCGGGACCCCAGACCACCAGCGGCGAGCGCGTGCCGCCTTCGTAAAGCGTCGTCTTGGAGCCACGGAACGGCCCCGCGCTGCCCATACCGACCTCGGGGCCATTGTCAGAGCAGATGAGGACGAGTGTGTTGTCGAGCAATTCAGGCGTGTTGCGGATGTGATCGAAGAGCTTGCCGAACTGGCGGTCCATTTCCTCCAACACGGCGAGATACATGCCGCGCTTGCCTTCCGACCATTTCTCCACGGGCGGCCAATGCGGCGCGTGGACATCGTCCGGCCAGAGATTGATAAAAAATGGCTTCTTCGCAGCAGTCGCCTTGTCGATGAACGGGATCGCGGCGTCGATGAAGCCACCGGTGATCTTCGAGCGCAGCATCCACGTCACTGGCTGGCCGAGACGCTCGGCATCGCCCCAGATTTTGCCGGGTTCTTTGTCGCCGGGCTTCAGCGTCAGCGGCAGGAGCTTTGGCCCCATGCCTTCGAAGTTGGTAAGCGATTCGTCGAAGCCGTAGGCGGTGATCGGCGGCGCGTCATCGACATCGCGCTGACCGCCGAGGTGCCACTTGCCGAAGTGTCCGGTGGCAAAGCCGTGGTCATGCAGAATGCGCGCAAACGAGGGCGCTTTCAGATTGAGCCAGTTCGCCACGCCACGCCGCGCATTGTCGGCGCGGTTGTTCAAATATGACGTGATCTTCCAGCGCTGCGGATACTGCCCCGTGGTCAGCGCACAGCGCGAAGGCGAGCAGATCGGCGAGTTCACATAGAACTGCGTGAAGCGAATGCCCTCCGCCGCCATGCGATCCACATGCGGCGTCTTCGCCTCCGTATTGCCGAAACACGAGAAGTCCCCCCAGCCCATGTCGTCAATGAACACCATGACGATGTTCGGCGGGGCGGCGAAGAGTTGAGAGCCGAGGGAGAAGAGCACGAGCAGCAGTTTTTTCATAGAGCTAGTGAGTGATCTGAGTGACGATGAAATCGATCGCCCGGAGCCGCGAGTCAGCCTCGGTGATCAGAGTCAAATCACCACAGGAATCGCTGTCGTGAAACGGCTCCACGCGCTCTGTCAAAGATCGTCCAAACTCAGGAGTGGTCCGAAACTGCTCGAACAATTCGGCTGCTACTTGGCGACCGTCAAGACGGGCAGCGAGCTCGGCGGCGGAGTGGGCCTGCACTGCTCCAGTGCTTCCTG
>JBDNIB010000330.1:0-4854 GCA_041688535.1 Prosthecobacter sp. | reverse complement strand
CAAGGCTGCCCAACAAGAACTGGTGCGCCGGATGCGGCAGCAAATCGCGGCCTGTGCCCTGCCGCCGAGAAGACCGAGGAGTTGTGATCGTAAAGTGCGTCATCCCATCAAAAAGTGGCCGCGTATGATCTCGCCCACTTCATCCACCTCGCCCTCTATATATGAAGTCACCATCATTGCTTAACGGCATTGCCTGTTGCCCCTCAATTTTGACCGCTTATGGGATGCCTGTGTATAATTCACCAATATTAACAGACCAACGACACCATCAATGGTGCGCAGTATGAGCGCCCGCGTGCCCCTGCGCATACCGCTGAGCAGTAAGGATTAAGCTACATTAGGCTCAGACCGTGGTTCAGCGGCCCATGCTGGCGCAACCTCACTCGTACACCGGCAGAAACTGTACGCCATCCACCACGACGTAGCCGTCCACACCCTCGTTCGTCACCACCACGGCAGCCGCTTGATCCGTGGTGAAGTCAAAGGTGCCGAGATCGTGCCAGATCGTGCCGTCACCTTCTTTGGAAAAACGCAAATTCAGCTTCAAGCGTTGTACACCGCCCGCATGCTGCACTTCCACCGGTGCGTTCGTGGCACGGTTGTTGTTCGGCGGTGCGGCGAGTAAGACGCGGTATTTCCCGGCCTGCGGCAGCTTGGTTTCATAGCGGGCAGACGCCTTGCCGTCCTTCGCGTTGTTGTCGTGACGATAGCCGTCACCCATGAACAGCTTCGCGGCGCCGCTTTCCTTCCATGCGCCGGTTAATTTGGCAGCCGCATCATCCAGGACGACACCTTCCAGCGATTTCGGGTCAATGCCCTTCGAGGTGGCAGGGCCGTCGAACTGCAAAATCTGCCCGTCTTTGAGCAAGACCTCCTGCAGCTTCTCATACGGCACGTCCTGCACCGGAATGCCCGCATCAATCGCCAGCACCGCCGCCGTGGCAGCGCTCTGGCCCAAGATCATGAACACCGGCTCCATGCGGATGCTGCCGTAGGCGATGTGGCTGGCGGACATGGCGACAGTTACCAGCAGATTGCTCCCCTGCCCTTTTTTCGGCACCAGCGCGCCATACGCGATCTCATACGGCCCCTTCGTGCTCACGCCGATGTCGCCCTCGTTCTGCACAAAGCCTTCCGGCGTGATGTAGCGCTGGATGTTGTGTGAATCGATGCCGTAGCTGCCCATGCCGACGCTGTCGGGAGTGGGACGGCGTTTGAGCAGTTCGTTCTCCGTCATCACGTAGCTGCCGATCATGCGCCGCGCCTCGCGGATGTAGAGCTGGTGACTCCAGTTGCCGTTGTCTTTAAACTCATCCTTCGGCAGGCCCCAGGTCTGCAGCTCCTGCTGAATCGCCTTGGGCACGCGCGGATCGTTCGCGATGAAGTAGAGCCAGCCTTGCTGATAGCGCTCATGCGCGGCGATGATCTCCCGCCGCCGCTCATAGCTGGCCTCCGGGTAGTCCCAGTTCCCGCCGATGTTGTCTGTGCTGAACGGCCCGTGGTTGTTCGTGTCCGTCTTGTGATTCGGGATCGGGTCAAACTTGTGAAACACGTCCTTCCAGCCCTTTTCAAACACGCGCACCAGCAGCTCATATTCTTTCGGGTCGTAACCTTGCGGCTTGGCAAAGGGGATACGATTTTCCGCATGATTCGTCAGGCACATGCGGAAGCAGTAGGCCTGCACCTTCTTGTCGCCCGCGCCGTATTCGCCGGGAGGTTCGGTACTGACATGTGGCAGCACACCGCTCTGCGGATCGCCCGGCACCACATAGGGGCTGACGTTCATGGCGCCAAAGTGATGGCCGTGATGCAGCACGCCCACCTGCACGCCATTCCACTGCTCCGCATAAACCGAGGTCGCCTCACGGCCCACATGATAATCCACGCGTGCTGCCGCCATCAGATCGCCCTCATAGGTCGCATCCATGAACATCTTCCCCGCATAGGTCTTCCCACTGAGTGTCGTGATCGACACGATGCGGTCGCCGTCTTTCGCCACACCCTGTGCGCGATCCAGCCACTCACCGCGCACCACTTCGAGGCCGAATTCCTTCACATAATCCTCGAACACCTGCTCCGCCACATGCGGCTCAAAGATCCACATCGTGCGATTCTCCCCGTCCATCGCCGGTGTGCCCTGTCCCTTGCCGCCGTACTCGGATTTCTGCTGCTGCACCCAGGCAGCGGCCGTGTCGTAGTGCTGCCACACGCTATGATAAAAATCCCGCGCCAGCCCGCCGATCACCGCCTTGTTCCCCGTGTCGGTGAATCCCAGCCCGCTGCTGCTCAGACCGCCCAGATGCTTGTCCGGCGACACAATGATCACCGACTTCCCCATCTTCTTCGCCTGCACCGCCGCCGTGACCGCCGCGCTGGTGCCACCATAGATCACGAGATCATGGTCAGCGGCGTGGAGGGATGAAACGGCAACGAGGAGAGTGGCGAGCGAGCGTAAAAGCGTCATGCCATCGAATAGGCACGCAAGCCTGCCCATTTCCAACCGCAGAGTTCAAAAAAACGCCCGGTCTTCTCGACCACCTGCGTCAGATCATGCCGAGCTTCATTTTGCCCTCGACGCTGATCATGCCTTGGTTCCAGGCGGGGTCCCAGACGAGTTCGACGGCGGCGTCATCCATGTCTTCGATGGTCATAATGCGGCTCTGGGCGTCAGCGGCGATGGTGGGACCCATGCCGCAACCTGGGGCGGTGAGGGTCATTTTCACAATGGCCTTGTTCTTGCCTTCGGCGTCGGCTTCGACCTTGCAATCGTACACGAGGCCGAGATCGACGATGTTCACCGGGATTTCGGGGTCATAGACGTTCTTGAGCTGGTTCCAGACCTGGCCCTCGAGGTCGCTGACTTCGGTGGGGATGTTGGAGGAGGTGCTTTGGTCCTCCTTTTTCGCCGCCTCGGGATCAATGCCGAGGGCATCGACATCACCAGCCTGGATGCGGGCGAGCCCGAAGTCGGTGGCGACGGTGTAGGTGCCGCCGAGCGACTGGGTGATGATGACCTTCATGCCCAAGGGCAGTTTGATCAGGTCGCCGCTGGGGATCTGGACGGCATCGACTTCGCGTTTGAGTTCAAGGGAGGAGTGCATGTTTGGAAATGTGGAATGACGAATGGAGAATGACGAATGGCGGAAACTAGCTGGTGAGGACGATTTTGATCTTGCCCTGGGTTTTGCCAGCGAGGTTCAAGGCGTCGGCGAGGGTGCCGGACTGGTCGGGCGCGGGCTGTGGTGCCTCACTCTTTGCGCTTGGCTCTTTGCTCTCCGCTTCAAGCGCTGCACGCAGGGCACCTTCGACCATCTGGCCGCAGTGGATCTTCATCGGCGGCAGCGGGCCGAGGGGCCGGCTGAGATCCTCGGCGGACATACTGAGGGCTTCCTCCTTGGTTTTGCCACGAATCATCGCCGTGGCGAGGCTGGCGACGGCGATGGCCGTCTGGCAGCCAAAACTCTGAAAGCTGGCCTTGTCGATGACCTTCTGGCCGTCCTGGTCTTTGTATTTGATCCACAGGCGCACCATGTCGCCACAATCGGGACTGCCGACGGTGCCGACGGCGTCGGCATCCGGCATTTCGCCGAGGTTTTGCGTGTCCGTGAGGGCTTGCTGAAGGGTGGCTTCGTCCATGGGGGTGGGTCAGGCTTCGATTTCGATACGATAGCGCGGCAGGCTTGGGTCAAGCTCGCTGCTGTAGGCGTCGATGCCGCCGGTGAGGCATTTGGTTTCGGCAAAGCCGTGACCGATGAAGTAAGCCGCCGCGTCGAGGGAGCGCGAGCCGGTGTGGTCGTAGAGCACGATGGGCTGGGTCTTGTCACCGCTGGTGAAAATTTCCTGCACCAGCTCCTGCGTCAGCAGACGCGCACCGGGGAGCTTCACCGCGTCGTGTTCCTCCCGCGTGCGCACATCGAGCAGCACCAGCTCAGGCTGGTTCCGCAGCAGCACCGCCAGCTCCTGCGGGGAGATTTGCAGCGAGCTGTCGCCCTGATGACTCTCCTGAATATGCGCCACGGCCTCGGCGACGGGGATATTTTCATTCCGTTCACACACCTGCGCCAGCGTCTCGGCCGGCTGGAAGCCACAACTGCGGCAGCCGCCGATGTGATACTTCGCAAACAGCGCCCGCTGCGCCCCAGGATAAGCCTGGAGCACTTGGCTCATGGTCATGGCACCGGTCAGCGGTGGAAGTTCAGCAGGGGGCATGGGAGAGGGGGAAATGACGAATGTCGAAGCAGCGTGCCAGGGATACCTGCAAACTCAACGTTTCTGCGCGTGTGAGTGATGCCATAACGGCAAAACCGGGCAATGCAAGCCGGAGGCCATCAGTCGCGTGCCAGCAGCGTATGGCAAAACATCGCGGCTTTCGGCTTGTCACTGGTTCGCTGGCAAGCTCAACTCAGACATCCCCGCTAACGGGTGCCTTTTTTATACCTGCCATGAAGATATTCGCCGCACTTCTGTTCTGCTTGATGACTGCTTGTAAACCCAGACCACCCGCAGAATCCGTCTATGCGATCACCGGCTCCCAAGCAGAACGCATCAAAGCTATCTCGACGATCATCAGTAAGCACACAGCTCTCCCAAGTCCGCTGCTTGATGCCAACTTTCTTGAAGAACAGATTGGTGATGGTCATCTCGGCCCGTCGGATTTTCATGCATTCTATGTCCTGACAGTTGCTCCAGTCGACATTCCCGCTTGGGATAAACTCCTCACCCCACTGCAGCCGCTAGACTCGCCTCCCAATTATGTTGGTCCTAAACAATCATCAACTTGGTGGCTAAATTTCGACCCCTTCCCCCGCTTAAAGTTTTATAGTCCTCAAAAACTCACGGGGCGCATCCATGGCT
>JBDNIB010000329.1:0-6147 GCA_041688535.1 Prosthecobacter sp. | reverse complement strand
TCGTGATACTCAACTGCATCCGCACTCTATACCCAGCCTATTTAAGGGGTACAGTTATATTTACAATAAAACATCATTCCGGCGATGCACCCGTGTGTGAGCAAAGTGATGGCACAGGCCGCCAGAGTGAGGTGGATGGTCGATTTCATGGGTTGGTAGGTTGAGATTTGTATTGGGCGTAGCGCTCACGTTGTTCCGGCGTGAGGTTGGCGGGATTGAAGCGTGGATCCGGCACGCTGTTGATGCGCGAGTAGATCACATTCGCCATGTCCTCCGCGCAGTTCTTGATGTGATCGGCCTTTTCACCGGCGAACAGATCATCGACGGTGCCGCGAAACAGCGTGAGCCAGTGGTCAAACTTGTCGCGGCCCATGTCGGTCAGCGGCACGAGTTTCGCGTGTGAGGCGAGTGGATTGCCCGTGTAGCCGCCGCTGCGGAAGAGCACCGTCTCCCAGAAGGCATACATCTTCGGCAGATGCGCCTGCCAGTTGATCTGCGCGACCTTGTCGAAAATATGGCCGATCACCTCGTCGGTGCGGACGCGATCATAGAAGGTGTTCACGAGTATCTCGATCTCCGCACGGCCCCGGATGTCAGGCTTGGTTTCAAACATGCACGCACCATGCAACTATAAGCGACTACGGTGCTCCTCTCATTCTGCGCCCGAGTGCGCAGGTCTTGGCTTTCCCTGTTCGACGCAATCGTTGCGCATCTCTGCGCAGGATCGGCGGATTGATGCATCGGCGAGCATCTTATTAAATAGCCCAACCAAAACCATGAAACTCATCCTCTCCTCCCTCGCCACCATCACTGCCGTGATGACACTGCTCGTGAATGCTGCGCTCGCCGCTGATCCCGCAGCCGTCGCTTCTGAAACGGCCACGAATACCGTCTGCCCCGTCACCGGCAAGGCCGTCGATCCCGCGATCACCACCGAGTATGAGGGCCTGAAGTGGTCCTTTGCCAAGGAGGCCTGCAAAACGAAATGGTTGAAGGCACGCGAGGACAGCCTGTATCAAAGACTCGGTGGCAAACTTGCCATGGAGGCTGCGGTTGACGCCTTCTACGTCAAAGTACTCGCCGACGACCGTGTGAAGCACTTCTTCGACGACGTGAGCATGGACAAGCAGCGCCGGAAGCAGAAGGAATTCCTGTCCTACGCCTTCGGCGGACCGCTGCCATGGACCGGCAAGGACATGCGCAAAGCGCACGACGGCATGCACCTCACCGAAGTTCACTTCAACGCCATCGCCGAAAAACTCGTGAACACGCTCAAGGATCTCAAGATCAGCCAGCCACTCATCGACGAGGTCGTCGCTGTCGCACTGACGACGAAGGACGACGTGCTCGGCCTTCCGAAGAAGTAATCTTCGCTCAAATTTCAGCTCGGATTCAACCTCATGGCGGTGTTAGTGTAGCCCGCCATGAGATTCCTTCCTTTCACCGCCGCCGTTTGTCTCGTCACATCGCTCCACGCCGAGAAAGTCGGCCCGTGGGATCTTGATGCTCTTAAAAACAACGTGCCCGCGATGAAGTGGGTGCGGCAGGATCAGCCGATTCAATCGCTGACCTACGCGGGCGAGAAGTATCAGGGCCACGACACCGAAGTGTTCGCGTTTTACGCGTCACCGATCACGCTGGGTGAAGCCAAGGCCGGCACGAAATTCCCCGGCGTCGTGCTCATTCACGGCGGTGGCGGCACCGCCTTCGCGGATTGGGCGCATCTATGGGCAAAACGCGGCTACGCGGCCATCGCGATGGATTTGAATGGCTCGCGCCCGCCCGATCCCGAGTTCGATCCAAAGACCGGCATGGCAATCGGCAATGGCCATCGTGGCACTCGCACTCGCCTGCCGAACGGTGGCCCGCCGCATGGCCATCCTGAAAAGTTCGACTGCATCATCACCCCGGACACGAGCGACGACTGGCCCTTCCACGCCGCGGCGAGCGTGATGCGCGCGCACACCTTGTTGCGCAGTTTCAAAGAGGTCGATGCGGAGCATACCGCCGTCACTGGCATCAGTTGGGGCGGCTACACGACCTGCCTTGTCGCCTCGCTCGATGATCGCTTCAAAGCCGCCGTGCCCGTCTATGGCTGCGGCTTCCTCCACGAAGGCGAATCCGTGCAGAAGCCCAGCATCGACAAGCTCGGCGACCACAAGGCGAAGTGGATCAAGGAATACGATCCCGGCAGCCTGCTGCCACGCTGCCGCGTGTCGATCCTCTTCGTCAACGGCACCAACGACGTCCACTACGTCCTCGACAGCTACATGAAGAGCTACAACGCCGTGCCTGGCGAGAAGCACCTCCGCATCCAGATCAAGATGCCGCACGGCCACCCGCCCGGCTGGGCACCGCAGGAGATCGGTCTGTTCATCGACTCAAAATGCCGTGCCGGGAAACCACTGCCGCATTTCGGCAAGCCGGTCGTCGAAGGCGGCTCCGTCAAAGTCGCCGTCACCGCTGCTCCGCCCACGTCCTGGAAAAAAGCCGAACTGCACTACACCACCGACACCGGTCTGCGCTCCAAGCGCAACTGGACCTCCGTCCCCGCCACCATCTCCACCATGGATGTCCTGGAGAGCAACAGCGCCACGATGTGGCAATCCAACGACGTCACCGCCCCCAAACCACCCGCCGAAGCGAACACTTGGTACATCACCATCACCGATGATCGTGATGCGATGGTGAGCACGACGGTGGAGTTCAAGCCTTGAGCCACACCACCACATGAACAAAGTCTGCCCCTGCATCCTCACGCTCCTGCTCGTGGCGTTTTGCCTCGATGCCCATGCGGCGAAACTGAATGTCCTGTTCGTCGCGGTGGATGATCTGGGAAACGTGCTGGGTTCCGCCGGGCAGCATGGGATCAAAACACCGCATTTGGACCGCCTTGCAGCCAGCGGGGTGCGCTTTGACCGCGCCTACTGCCAGATCCCGTTGTGCAATCCCAGTCGGGCATCAGTCCTGACCGGATTGCGACCGGATGCGACGACGGTGTTTGATCTAGACCGCCATTTTCGCGATGCGGTGCCCGCTGCCGTCACCCTGCCGCAGCTTTTCAAAAACAACGGCTGGTTCACGGCACGGGTGGGCAAAATCTACCACTATGACGTGCCGAAGGGCATCGGCACCGATGGCCTGGATGACGCGCCCTCATGGCAGCAGGTGGTCAATCCCAAAGGTCGCGATGTGACGGACGAAAAACTCATCATCAACCCCACGCCGGAAAAACCCGTCAGCGCCGCCCTGAGCTGGCTGGCCGCAGTGGGCGAGGACACGGAACAGACCGATGGCATGATTGCCACGGAGGCTCTTCGCCTGCTGGAGCAGCATCAGGCGGAGCCCTTCTTCCTCGGTGTCGGCTTTTTCCGGCCGCACACGCCGTTTGTGGCGCCGCAGAAATATTTTGATCTCTATCCACTCGAAAACATTCGGCTCCCGCAGGCACCGGCGAATGACCGCGACGATATTCCGCCCGCCGCTTTCGCGCATAACAATCCCACGCCGAACTACGGGCTTGATGAACTGACCTGCCGCAAGGCCTTGCAGGCCTACCATGCCAGCGTGTCGTTTGTGGACGCTCAAATTGGCCGCGTGCTTGATGCGCTCGACCAGCTCAAGCTTGCCGACAAGACCGTCGTCGTCGTCTGGAGTGACCATGGCTACCATCTCGGCGAGCATCTCGGTGCGTGGCAGAAACGCTGCCTATTTGAAGAGTCGGCCCGCGCGCCGCTGCTGATTCGTGCGCCGGGAGCAAAGGGCAACGGCGTGGGCTGCTCCCGCGTCGTCGAGTTCGTGGACATCTATCCCACCGTCACCAGCCTATGTGGACTCACGCCGCCAAACGCACTTCCTGGCCGCAGTTTGACACCGTTGCTGGATGATCCTGCCAGACCATGGGACAGCAGTGCCATCACCCAGATTCTCCGCCCTGGCGGTGGCACCCCGCTGATGGGCCGCAGCATCCGCACCGAGCGCTGGCGCTACACCGAATGGGATGAGGGCAGGGCGGGTGCCGAGCTCTACGATCACACGACCGACCCGGAGGAATTCACAAATCTGGCTGGGGTGGATGAGTGGCAGGAGGCGATGCAGGATTTGCAGCAACGCCTGCGGGCGAAGGCCAGCGGCGCGGTGCCCCAGACACCGTTCAAGTCGGCACGCCTTTAACATCAGTATACCTGAGCACACTTCCGTGATCCAAGAAGCGCGTGCTTGTGGCGAATTCAGATCATGAACAAGCTCTGCATCTGTCTCGCTGCTCTTTCTTTCGCTGCCACTGCGGAACCGTTGGAGGTGATCGAGGTCGAGGGCCAGCCTCTGGCGGCGAATGCGCAGCGGCTGATGCAGGCGCTGGATTTTCTTGGCGCACCGCTGGCGAATGATGTGCGTGCGAAATTACAATCGGCAATCACCCAACGCGATGCCGCAGGTGTGCAGGCGGCTCTTGATCCATTCGTGCTGTGCGTGGTGGACATCAATCCTGAGTCACGCGTGAAGGCGCAGCGCGGTCCTGCGGCAGCGAAGGTGCAGCAGGCAGGCTATACGCCGGTGTTGATGAAAGTGATCAATCACGCCACGAGCGTGGCCAAACTGCGTATCCGTAGCACTCAAGCCGGACCGTCGTATGCGGGTGTGGCGAAGAGCACGATGGAGCGCGAGCGGCAGACGCATTTGCGCGAGAACGAGAACACGAAAGGCGAGGACCGCTTTCTGAAGGTCAGCATGTTTGAGTCGCCGCCGATGACGGCGAACCTGAGCGGACTCGAGGTCGAATACGCTATCGCGCTCATCTATTCGAGCGAATCGGGGAAACGCGAGGTGACGCTCGCGTTCGACATCGGGCAGGGGACGCAGGATCTGGGTTTTCGTGCGGAGGTGCCGGTGCTGCTTGAGGTGCGACCGGCGGTCACAGTGAAGCTTGATGTCAAGGACTTCGATGGCAAGCCGACGACGGCGCGGCTGACCTTCACCGACGCGCAGGGGCATGTCTTCCCACCGCAGGCGCGGCGTTTGGCGCCGGATTTCTTTTTCCAGAAGCATCTGTATCGTGCGAATGGCAGCACGGTGCTGCTGCCGCCGGGCGAGTTCACGATGGAGGCGTCGCGCGGGCCGGAATATCGCACGGTGAAGACGAAGGTGGTGATTCCAGCAGCGAAAGAGACGACGCTGCCGGTGAAACTCGAGCGCTGGATCAATGCGGCTGATTTCGGCTACTACAGCGGCGACCATCACATCCACGGCGCAGGTTGCGCTCACTACACCTCGCCGACGGAGGGCATGCTGCCGGAGCAGATGTTTCAGCAGGTGAAGGGCGAGGGGCTGAACGTGGGCTGCGTGTTGTCATGGGGCTACGGCTTCGAGTATCAGCGAGCCGCTCACGCAGATGAAATACGACATGGAGGTCAGCGGCTTCGGTTCCGCCGCGCTCGGCCATGTGTGCCTGCTGAACCTGCGCGAGCTCGTTTATCCCGGCGCGGACGGCATCAAGGGCTGGCCGACCTGGACCACGCCCGCCCTCCGTTGGGCGAAGCAGCAGGGCGGTTTCACCGGCTATCCGCACTCCGGCAGCGGCATGCAGGTGAATGCGGGCACGGCGGCGAAGCGAATGCTCGGATTGCTCGACACAAACAAGGATGCGCGGCTCACGCTGAACGAAACGAAGGACGCGCTGCTGCCGGAGCCGTTTGAAAAAATCGACACGGATCACGACGGCGGCTTGAACGAAGCCGAGCTGACGAGCAGCCACGAGCGCGTCATTGATCTGCTGCCAAACGTCGCCATTCCCGACGCGGGCGGGCATGAGATCTTCGTCACCACCGCGCTCGGCGTTTGCGATTTCATCAGCGCGATGGACACCGCGCGTCTGCTGGAGTGGAACGCGTGGTATCACCTCATGAATTGTGGCTTTCCGCTGAAGTGCGCTGGTGAGACGGACTTTCCCTGCATGAGCGGCACGCGCGTCGGTCAGGGGCGCACCTATGTGCAGCTCGGCAAGGTGGAGAGCGTGGATTTCACCCAGTGGTGCGAGGGACTCGCGCAGGGTCGGAGCTACGTCAGTGATGGCTACGCCCACGCGCTCGATTTCACCGTCAATGACCAGCCATCCGGCGGCGAAGTGCGCCTCGCACAGCCGAGCAAGTT
>JBDNIB010000328.1:0-3828 GCA_041688535.1 Prosthecobacter sp. | reverse complement strand
CTGGAGTATTGCCGCGAGCGATGCCCTCATCTCATTGCGTGCGCTCTACCTCACAGCCTCACGCTGGGATCACTTCTGGTCTCAACATAACCATCCAACCTCAACCGCCCTCTAACTCACATCATTCCGGCGATGCACCCTTTGCGAGTGATCAGGCGGACACGTTATCAGCCAAGACCTCCGACCTCAGATGGCGCTTAAACTCCGTTGCGGAGGTGAAGCAACGGAAGCCCGCCTTGCTCGCGATCCCGATGGTCTCCGGTATGCGCACCACGTGAGGAACGCGACTTGTTGCTATGTCTCGCGTGTCCATTCCTGTGAGCCTCTTCAGTTGCGGAGCCTGCGTGACTGGCGTGGCCGACTCCCTGCCTTATTCCAACGCTCACGGCTCCTCCCACCCGCTCTCGCGGCCTGCCTGCAACACGATGGCTGTGATGCGCGACTCCCACACGGGTAGCCTGATCCACCCAGACCCGCCGAAGCCATCGGCCCAAGCCTCCATTTGATCGTCCTTCAGATTTGCGCAGAGAGGCTCCACCTCCGCGTTGGAGACCTTGCCGACACTCACGACGAGGCCGTGGCAGCTCTCGATCTCAAAAAAGCTGTTCTTCTCACACAGCCTGCGTGTCAGTGCGAATAGAATTCGCCATTGCATCGGGAGAATGCAAACCGGCGAAACTTACCCCTCAATAAGCCCACTGAATCCGCAACTCACACTCCGGCACATTTCCCCACAAAACGACGGAACATCAAAGGGCCTCTCACAAACTCGCCAGCGTCCACGACCCCACGCGAATTTTGCCCTCGCGCTCCACCTTCTGCGTCCAATGCCTCAATCCGAAGAGATCCAACATCGCCCTGACGCAGGCCTTGTTCTCGCGAGCGATTCCGGGTGCAGGCGCGTCAAATGCCAGCGAACAAGCGATCGCGTTCACGCCGAGTCCACGAGCGAGCAGCAGAGCCCGTGCCGCGTAGAGTTCCTGCGTGACGATGACTAGGCGGCGGCCGCCCGCGATCTGCCCGGCGCGCTGGATCGACTCATAGGTGGACAGCCCCGCCGGATCTTCCCGCAGGGCGTGGTCAGGCACGCCGAGCGCCATCAACATCTGGCGCATGGCATGCGGCTCATGGTAGTGACTGCTACGACCATCGCCGCTGAGAATGAGATAGGAAAATCGCACCACGATGATACAACCGAGCCGCAGCCTCCACGCGCTGCCGCAGCAGCGCACCATGGATAGAGGTTCCCGGCACCAGGGCCACCTGCTCCCCTGCTGGCACGTCAGCCTCCGAGACCACATCTTGATGCGTGAAGCGGCGCACCGACTCCCGGACCAGTGAACCGAGCAGCCCCCGGCTCTTCCAGCCGATCCACACGCTCAGGCAGGTGCTGCCCACGACAAACAGGGTCAAAATGCGGGCGATATGGAGGCGCGTGCGGGAGGGTGGCGTCGTTTTCATACCTCTGCAAAGAGCGCCTCGCAGCGGTTTTCCGACGGCACGCCGATGTGAGGGGCTGACGACCTCATCATCACCTGGTACCCGTCACCGCATCCGCGCCACCCGCTCGCGCAACAGTTCCAGATACGCCGCCCGCTTCGGTTCACTGAGGAAGCTCCGCCCGATCCACTCCGGCCAGTCCCGCTCCGCCAGCGTCAGCAGCGCTTTCAGATCGGCGGTGGCCATGGCCGCAGGCAGTCCGCAACGCTCCACCGCCAGGTAGTCCACCAGATCCCGGCGGCTCAGGTTCCGCTTCCGCCCCCGGACCGGCAGCGCGCTTTCCTCCACCGGATTTTTCAGCACGATGCTGGTGTTCAGCAGGTCGTAGGCCGGACTCAGGTCCACCCGGCCATCGCGGCTCAGCAGCGACCAGTTTTTCAGGTGCATGTCCTCGTTCCCGGTCAGGAAGGCCAGCCAGATCCGGCGCACCAGCTTGCGTTTTTCGATCACCGGAAAGGTGCATAAATCATCGATCATCCGCACCACCTGCTCCAGGGTGCTGTCGTATTTGGTGTCCCGCGTGCGGCCCAGCAGTTGCGCGCCGTCTTCCTGCGGCAGCCGCTGGTTGCGTCCCGCGCGGTCAAAGCGCCGGATGAAGAACACGCGCGATCCATCCACCGCCTCCACCAGGCCGTGCATCGGCACCTCAATCCCGGACTTCTCGGCCAGCGTCATCGTCAGCGCCTCGTTCTCCGGCACCTCCGGCCACTGCGGCGGGCAGGGTTTCAAAATAAAGCGCCCTCCGCGGTCCACCACGTCTAGGCGACCTTCCTTAACCCGCAGCACGGCGCTCAGCTTCGGCTGCACGCCCTGGATCGACATCTTGTCTGCCCGTGCCGCCGCTTCTTCAAGCTGCTGAGCCAGGGTGTATGCCAGCGGTTGCAGTTCCGTGAGCCGCGCGTCCAGCCGCCGCAGCCCGGCGCGGGAATACACCGCACCTTCCGGGATCTCCTCCAGCGTGATCCGGCAGCGATTCATCCAGCTTCCTCCTCCCCGCTCACGGTCAGCGATCCCACCACATCCCGCCCCACCGCCAGCAACTGCGCGAAGCGGTCAATGCGGTCAATCTTCAATCGCCTCAGCAGCGCCTCCAGTTGCACGCCCTCCGGCAGCAGGCCGTCGAGGAAGGGTGGAAAATCGTCGAACGCATACGGCACCTCACGCACCGGCAGCGCCAGGGAGACCGGCGGACCGGCGTAGCCCGGCAGGTAGCCAAACTCCCAGCCACCCTGCGGGAGCTCCGTCAGTTGCCCCGCCGGCTCGCCACGTTGGGACACGAGCGCACGACGCGGTTGAGCGGCTAGGGGATCGTCACTCATGATTCGACCGCTTCCGAGGTTTCCGCCTTCCACCGCTCCGCCAGTGGTCCGGTCGGCACCAGCGTCACGTTCAGCACCCGCAGCACGGCTTGCACATTCGCCCAACTCACCTGCTCCCCGCCGACTTCCAAGGTCTGCACCACCTTCCGGCTCACCCCGGCCAGAGCTGCCAGCTCGACCTGCGACAACCCTGCTGCGCGGCGGTGGAAGTGAATCAGTGAGTCCAGTTTCATTCTTTGTGATCCTTTTGAGAGGCAAAATAAGCCAGCATGGCATTCGATCAAGCCTTTTTACGATTGAGAACGTTAATCTGCCTCCCATAGGAGGCCAAAATGACGCCTTGATCTGGATCGCTTCTGACAATCAACCCAAATAGACTTTTTTGCTTCTTTTAGGACGCATTTCACTTTCTCCGCAGAGAACAGCGTGTCATCCAGCCCACTATCAACGCCAACTCCCCGCCCCCTCACGTTTGAGCGTAAGGGGACGGGGAAATCACGCTCAAGCGTGAACAACGTACTCAGAAACGCTCCGGCATCGAATGATTCCGCTTGTTACGGGTTGGATGGACCTAGTGGTCGAAGCCATCGAGATTGATGGGTTGCGAGCGTAGAATGAGCATGGCCAACAAAAAATATCGGATCAAGCTCAGTGTTGAAGAACGACAGGAACTCGAAACGCTCATCGCAGCAGGCAAGGCAGCGGTGAGTAAACGGCAGCGGGCACAAATATTGCTGTGCGCCGATGAGGACCACGCGCAAGGTGGCATGAAGGATCGCGACATCGCCCGTGCGGTGGGCGTCTCGGTGCCCTCGGTGGAGCGCACCCGCTGCGCCTTGGCCGAGCACGGGCTGCAAGTGGCAGTGCATGGCTGGCCCGCGCACCGCAAGGAACCACGCGGCAAGCTCGACGGCTGGGCGGAGGCGCATTTGGTGGTGGCCGCTTGCTCGCCGCCCCCGGCAGGCGCGTCGCGCTGGACGCTCAAGCTGCTGGGCGATCATCTGGTGCG
>JBDNIB010000327.1:0-2526 GCA_041688535.1 Prosthecobacter sp. | reverse complement strand
CGGTGATGTAATCGGGGCGCTTGTTCTGATACTTGAGGTAGTAGGCGTGCTCCCAGACATCGCAGCCGAGGATCGGTGTGCCGCTGTTGTCCATGAGCGGGTTGTCCTGATTGGGCGTGGAGGTGACGGCGAGCTTGCCGTCCTTCACCACGAGCCAAGCCCAGCCGGAGCCGAAACGGGTCGCACCAGCCTTGGCGAAGGCTTCTTTGAACGCATCGAGGCTGCCGAAAGTGGCGGTGATCGCTTCACCAAGAGCACCGGAGGGGGCACCACCAGCGTTCGGGCCCATGATGTTCCAGAACAGGGTGTGGTTGAAGTGGCCGCCGCCGTTGTTGCGCACTGCGCCACGGATGGCTTCCGGCACCGCACCGAGATCCTTGCAAAGGTCTTCGATGGACTTGCCTTCGAGGTCCGCGTTGCCGGCGAGGGCGTTGTTCAAATTGGTGACGTAAGCGTTGTGATGCTTGCCGTGATGGATTTCCATCGTCTGCTGGTCGATGTGGGGTTCGAGCGCGTTGGTGGGATAGGGTAGAGGGGGGAGTGTATGAGCCATGGTGATGGGGGTGGGTTGAAGGTTCTTGGGTAGGTAGAGCGGATATGAGCGCGGGCAAGTGGGAGAATGCCCCAATAACAATCGAAATAGCCGCGCCTTTGGCTGCGTTCGATGCCAGTATACCCCATGAAAACCTCCCAATTGCTTCGCCACGCTGTCTTGGCCCTCCTTTTGACCCTACTATCGTCCTGTGGCAGTGATTTTCGCTCCGCGTGGAAAAAAGCGCCGGTCACAGCGGGGGTTGCAGGCAAATGGCAGGGTACCTGGCTCAGCGAGGCGAATGGGCATCATGGAGATCTGCGCTGCGTGGTCAGCGGTCCCAAAGGAGAACAGAGTTACCAGTTCTTCTACCACGCCACCTGGAAGTCCATCCTCAGCGGCAGCTACAAGGCCATGCACAACGTGCGGCAGCAAAAAGACGGCCGTTACCTCTTCAAAGGCGAGCACAAGATGCCGGACTGGGCGGGTGGTCTTTATCATTACACCGGCACGATCAAGGGCGATGATTTCAATGCCAGCTACGAGTCCGCCATGGATCGTGGCACTTTCACCATGAAACGCGTGCGCTAGAAACCTTCCGGCTCGACGCGGGGTTCATCCCGCGTCATCTTGCGTGGCACGCACCCATGAAGTGGCTCTCTAGTTTTCGCACCCGGCTGATCCTCACCGTGTTTCCCGTCGTCGCGGGCATCACCATCGCCACTCTGGTGCTGGCGGAGTGGAAGTTCATGGCGGCCTACCGCCATCTGTTTGAGGAGCAGTTTGAATCACAAATCAGCGCGTTCAGCGCCGCTAAAGAGAAGCGCACGGAGGCTTATTCCGCCGCGCTCGATAAGATCGCCAAACAGCCGGAGTTGCTCGCCGCGCTCTCGCGTGAGGATTTCGCCGCAGCGGGGCAGTTGATGCGGCCCTTGCTGGAAACACTCGCGCAGGGCGAGGTCTCTGGTGGCGGCAATCGTCCAGGCCCAGGCGGCGGTGCGCAGCGCCCGGCATTGGCGCAGCTCGGACGTAGTCTGGCTGAAGACAAAGATCGTCCTGGAGGGCGTTCCGCAGCCCGCCCGTCTGGTGTGCAGCAACCGTACATTGCCATTATTGATGCGGAGGGAAACTTCCTCAACTCGCCCAAAAACAAAACGGCACCCGGACTCGGTGCCGTAGCCTCAGCCATGGCGGAAAACGACGGCAGCGGCGAATTTCGTCGGCGAGGCGGGAAAATGCACTGGCTCGGCGAGCGCAAGCTCGATGACATCCTGAAGGAGCAGAAAATCGGCTACCTGCGGGTCGAGAGCGAGGATAAAAACCGCGTCGAACAGGTGCGCGAGTTCTTCATCACGCCGCTGCGTGATCCGCAGAGCGGCAATTTTTTTGGTGCCTTCCTGTTTGGCCTGCCGTTGCAGGTGCTGGCGGAACGGCAGCTCTTTGAACAGAGCCGGCAGTCCGATCTCGGGGAAATCAGAAGTGGCGTATGGGTGGAGGATGTGCTGGTCAGCACCACCATCCCGAAAGAGCAGCGGGAGATGATCGCGCAGCACATCGCTGCCTCCATTCAGCACCGCGGCCAGACGCAGCATGGTATCACCGTGCCCATCAATGGCGTACGGCATCAGCTTTTTTACCGCGTGTTGAACCCCGGCTCGCCCTTTCCGCTGGCCGCGCAGGTGAACCTGTATCCGCTCAGCGCGCTGGACCGCGAAGTCGTGGAATTGCGGCGGGAGGTCGGTGTACTGGGCCTGTTAGCACTGCTGCTGGCGCTGCTGGTGGTGCTGTTCATCTCACGCGGCCTGTCCGGGCCGCTCAAAGACATCGTGCGCGGCACGCAGCAGATCGAGCAGGGGAATTTTGATGTGCCGGTGCCAGTGCGCCGCCAGGATGAGCTAGGCAGGCTGGCCGCCTCCTTCAACGAACTGGCCGCTGGCCTCGCTTTGCAGGAAAAATACCGCAGCGTGCTCAATGCCGTGGCCGATCGCACCGTG
>JBDNIB010000326.1:0-15416 GCA_041688535.1 Prosthecobacter sp. | reverse complement strand
GTCATCCATCGCTTCGTTGATGTCCTGGGACTGGGCCGGTGTGAGTTCGATACGGATCATGGGCAATGCCCGTCGGATGATAGCCAAGCCCACCGTTTATCGAGCCTTCTTTTTCACAAAACTTGATGACGGGGAGTATACCATGAATCGTGCCGTTCCATGCCACACATGGTCGTGGGTCTTCCCCGCCGCTGATGAGGTAACTTCCAGGGTCACTTCAGGGAGAGGAGAGGGTAAGGGGCGTTGCTGCTGCTGGCGAAAATTTTGTTCAACCCCTCACCCCGGCCCTCTCCCCGAAGGTGACGGCATCTGTCGAAGAGAGTAACAGGCGGGGCGAGGGAGAATTCATTCGCCGCCGCGCATCGCGACGAATGGCTGCGGTGATGTGGATGATTCATCCATGGTTATTGCGCTCCTATTTGAGCAGGAACCAACAAAAAGGTCGCTTTGCGCGCAGATGAGTGGGTAAAACAACCCCATGAATTCAAAACCTCATCGCAAAGCAACAAATCTGTCTGAAATAAAGAGGCTGGTAAAACAACGTCCTTGTCGATAAATCCCCTGTGATCTGAAGAAAATTGATGGCCTACGATCGCGCCATAGCAATCGCTGAACTCACCAAGATTCAGCCTAGCGCCGAGGAGCTAATCTTGGGGTGGATAAGCTGCATACACTTCCAAATTATTGTTCCCGCTCACTCTTTTGATTTCGTTATCCTTCCTCGTGAGCACGACTTGCTCGTAATCAAAGCAAGAGGCTTGTTTGACCACGAACTCGCGACCAGCATCGTTGCTTTTTGCGAACACAAGAGTCCCGTATCATCGGGCTACTTGTCCACGATGGCTTTCACTGCACGCCCTACAAGTTCGACTCGATTGCCTTCGCCTCCCCGTTAATCTTTCGATGTTTTCGGGAAAAGTCCGAATATTTGGCACAGCACTCGACATGGGCGTTCCCTACGCACCATTGCGAGTTCCGGACGGATCATGAGGGTGGCGACTTCGACTACCTTCTCGGCAAAGGCGGGAGAATTGAAGCGATGGATTGGAGCCGTGATCCCACGCCTCAGGCCCGAATACGTCTCCTCACTGACTGGCCTAGCGGGATGTTGGCGAAGCGCAAGAAACTCGGAATCGTCCAGTGGCAGTCGTTGATCCACATAGCAACCAATCTTCCTGCCAACGAAGAAGTCCTAGTGGCGAATATTGAAGATGCGGAGATTCACGTTTCGTCTACCAACGCCGGTTTTTGTCGCTCGGGTGCGGTCTCTGGTAACCAACTTTCGACGACCGACCTTGCTGCCATCCTTGAATCATTTCTCTTGTGCCAGCGTGATGGAGTTGCGTCCTAACCCAACGAATCAGATAACAAGGCGTGGCTACCATCTCCGGCACTGTATCATGGGCGTTTCAGTTGCGGAAAAGCCGCCGGATCGAACCCACCGCTTGATCGACCTTGCGCTCGAAGGTGCTCTTCGGGGGCGGTGCAGGTGTGCGGCGCTTGGTCGTCGTGGCTGCGGGGGTGGTTTTCTTTTTCACGGCCGCCGCCTTGGATTTGGTGGTCTTTGCTGTCGTATCGGCCTCGGTGGCTTTCTTGACTTCGACTTTGGCCTCAGGTTTGGCGCTGGTGGTTTTCGTCGCAGGCGCGGTCTTTGACTCGGGTTTCGCTTCGGAGACGATGGTGACGGCCTGGCGCACTTCTTCTTTGGGCTCTGCTGGTTTTGTCGCGGGTTTGGGTGCGACTTTTTCGACCGCAGGTGTTGTTGCATTCACTGGTTTGGGGGTTGCGTCGATGACGACGGGCTGCGGTTCTTCCGGCAGCAGGCCGGGTGCCGCGCCGTAACCGTAGAATTTGGAGGAACTCTCGCTCCTGGGCAGGCTGAAGTCGAAGACACTCACGCCGCTGCGGCGCTCGCCCTGGAAGCTGCGGCCGTCGCTCGCACCGAAGACGATGCGCTTACCGGTTTTCTTGTGCTTGCCGAGGTAAATCATGACGTGGGTCACGGGCAGTTTGCGCTTGGTTTCCATGGTGTTCGTCCAGAACAGCAGGTCGCCGGGTTTCAGGCTGGCGAACTCGTCGTGGTCGAAGGTCGTGGCGGTGGGGGTGAGGTGGAGCTGTGATTTTTTCTCCACCCAGCCGCACATTTCATCCGACTGCCGGGGCACGCTCTTCAAACCCTGAAACTCCAGCACATGGTACACGGTGCCGGAGCAGTCCATGCCGCCCTTGGCGGGATCGTGGGAGCCGTACATATAGCGGAGTTCCAGTCGTGTGAGCGCCATGGCGCTCTGCACGAGGCTCTGCACCTGCCGGGGGTATTTTTCGAAGCCGCTGATGTCCTCAATGCTGACCGTGGAGACGGCCGCAGGACGCGGGGTTTCTTGTTTTGCCTCCTCCTTGGCGGGTGCCTTGGATTTCGTTGCGACTTCTGCGGGCAAATTCGAAAGCATGCACAGCAGGGACGTCAGGAGCAGCGGGGAGAGTTTCATAGGCAAAGGGTTGGACGCCTAAACGGGGAGTTTTGATCAATCCGCATGCACCATAGCACGCTAGCGCTCACGGCTCGACCAATTTCAGGCCCCACGCAATGACCAGCGGCGTGGTAAAGCAACTCACCACGGTGGTGGCGATGACGACCTGCACCGCCGTGGGCGCATGACCGCCGTACATGCGGGCGATCATGATATTGAACACGGCGGAGGGCATCGCCGCCTGCACGACGAGGATGTGTTTCAGCTCGCGTGAGACGGGCAGATAATAGGCGGCGGCGAGAAAGGAGATGGGGAGGATGCCCAAACGCAGCACGGGGCTGAACACGGCCACCTTCCAGTGCATGGTCTCCTGCCCCCACAAGTCCGCGATGGAGTCACCGATCAGCAGCACGGCCAGCGGCACGGCGCAGGGACCGAGCATGTCGAAGGTGTTGCGCGCGAGCTGTGGTACATAAGCATGTAGCCCGGTGAAATTCAGCAGCAGCGAGACCAGAATGGTGATGACCGGGACGTTGATGGCGAGCCGCCACGGTGCCTTGTCAAAACCCGTGAGCATGCCCACGCCGGCGGTCCAGCAGGCCAGCTCCACGCCGAGCGTGAAGGTGAACAGCACGCCGAGCGTGCTACCGTTGTCGGGAAACAATGCGGCGACGAGCGGGATGGCCACGAAGCCGTAGTTTTGCAGCCCGCAGGCCACGCTGAAGGTGCGGCGGCCCAGGCCGCGCTGCAGCCCGATCAGCGGTGCCGCGAAATACGAAATGGTGATGCCGATCACGACGAGCACAAAACCCAGCCCGGCGGCGATGAGGACGGGCAGCACGTTCATCACCGCCGCATTGCCCACCACGCGCTCAAAGATCAGCGCCGGTGTGAGCAGCATCACGGACAGCTTCATCAGGCTGGCGTCTGACTCCGGCTTCAGCATGCCGGTGCGCCGCGCCAGCGCCCCGGCGGCCATCGTGAGATAGACGGGCACGGCGACGGAGAGAATGCTGAAATAGTCGAGCATGAAACGCCCTCCTGCTAGGCGGTGATGCGCACTTGCGCAAGTGCGGGGCCGTCATCCGCGCTTCCACACGACCCACAGCTCCGGCGGTGCGGCGGCACGATTCACCGGGCGCAGGTGCTGCACTTCATATCGCCGCGAATCGAGCGCCTCCGACCATGCCGCGATGCTGCGGCCTTCCGCCGCGCCGCCAGCGTGCCCTGGATATACCGCGATGGTCAGCAGTCCGCCCGATTTGAGCAGCTCCAGCGCCGCCTGCACCGCGATCATTGTCGTTTCCGTGTGGGTGATGAGCGCTTTGTCCGTGCCGGGCAGGTAGCCGAGATTGAACATGATCGCGCTGATCTTCCCATACAGCTCCACCGGCAGATGTGCGCGCATCGTTTCATGGCCTGAATGAATCAGCGTCGTCATTTCCGCAGGAGCCCGCTTCTGCGTCTCGATCAAAGCCGCCGCCTGTACATCGAACGCGAACACATGACCGCCTGGGCTGACACACTGCGTCAAGAACAGCGTGTCATGCCCGTTGCCCATCGTCGCATCCACCGCGACATCACCAGGGCGCAACCGGTCTTTGAGTATGAGTTGCGCCCAGAGCACGGATGACGGCAGGCCGCCGTTGGGGCTGGCGAGATGAGGTGGATTCAGAGGCATGATAAAAGACTGAGTGGGGACGGTTCCAACGTCCAGCAGCGGTTGCCGGTATGAAAATAGAGTTGCTCCATTTGATCGTACCTGATAGCCCTCATTGGAATTGAATGTCCAGTATCAACATTTTTCGCTTCGCTCTCCTTGCCAACTTCTTACGGGGCATCGTTTCTCTGCTGGGGTCTTTCGTGATGTGTGCTCATGGAGAAGATTTCGCCATCACATTCAATAGCCATCATGCCGCCGCCAAGGAGTCCGCCGACGTTGCTGATGAAATGGATCTTTTCATGGACCAGCCGGTTGCGCTGGCCTGGCAGATGCTGGCCTTGCCAGGAACCACGATGCGTGTGCGTGGGCAGGTTTATCAGGCAGCCTCGAGCCTTGCTGTGCCGCTCAAAGAACTCTCGTTTGAAGTGAAGATTGAAGTGGCGGCGGGCGCTGTGCGTGCCGAGGCCGGACATGCGCTGGGGCTACCGCAAACTGACCGGCCAGCGCTGTATCTTCTCAAATGGCAGGCGGACAGTGGCGGAAAAGCGGCGGCTGGAGGAATGGTGCGCATCCGTCGGTCTCCACGCGGCATTCTTGTCCCGCTGAAGCGGGTGAGCATCGCTGCAGGGATTGATTTGAAGCCGTTGGCTACCGTTTTTGAACAGGATCAGGTGCAAGTCACGCTGTTGGATGAGCCAGAACCGCCGACGGGCTGGGATGGCGTTTTCATCATGCAGGCGAATGCGGCGGTGCTGGGCCAGCTGAAAAAAGCAGCCTTGGAACCGGAGCAGAGCATGATGGTGGTTGGAGACATGACCGGAATGCAGGACACCATCGTGGCAAAATCAGCGGGACACGGTCGCTTGCTGATTCTTCCTGCCAGATACCTGAGCAGGTTTTCCACCAGCCCCTCCATCCAACGTTTTGTTGTCGAATTTTGCCAGCCCACCTCTTAAACCACAGACATAAGCCATCATGAGATACGCCCTTTTCCTCCTCGCAACTTACTTACTGCCTGTCGCCTTTACCGCAGGCGCAGATTCTTCGCCACTGAGCGTTGCTATTTTGGGCCTTGGCGCTGAAAAAGATCTTGGAACAGAGGCTGAGAAGTTCGCCCTGCTGCTCGGTGCGCAGCTTTCGGAATACCCAGAGTTTCAAATGGTAGAACGTGTGGAGATTGACAAGGTGCTCGGTGAGCAGGAGCTGGCGCTTACTGGAACGATCCAGCAGGAGACTGCCGCCAAGATAGGCCACATCATCGGAGCGCAGGTGCTTATCACGGGGCGTTTGATTGAGGTCAGCGGCAAACGCATGGCGGTGGTGAAATTGATCGGCGTGGAGACGAGCCGGGTGGTGTCTGTCTCCGCAGAGTTCGCCGATGCGGCGGGGGTGGATGCCGCAGCGAAGAAAATCGCGGGCCAGATCACCGAGCGTCTGCGTGATCCGAGGTCCGCCTTCACCGCCGAGGCCGAGAGCTGGGACAGCATGATCGCACGTCTGCAGACCCTGCTGCCGGCTGGCAAGGAAAGGCCAAGCGTGAGGGTGGTCATTCCTGAGCAGCACCTCACCCGGCGTGTGCCTGATCCAGCGGCACAGACAGAGATTCAGCGGGTGTTGCAGCAGCTCGGGTTTAAGCTAGTGGACAGCGGGTCTGCGGACTATGTGATCGAAGGTGAGGCTTTCAGCGAGCGTGGCGGGCAGCGTGGGCAGTTGATCTTTTGCAAGGCGAGGCTGGAGGTGAAAGTGACGGACGTGAAGAGGGAGAAAATCTGGGTGGACCGCCAGACCTGCAGCGCGGTGGATCTGGCAGAAAACATCGCGGGCAAGTCCGCCCTGCAGCAGGCCGGACGCAGTGTGGTGGAGCGCCTCATCACACAATTTTTCGCCACCAGCCTCAAACCTTAGCGCACGCCATTTCCGAGCATGGACACATTCAACTCAGCATTTTGGGGTGGCAGAAAGCACGCCCTCTTGGTGTTCAGCGTGTCCGCTCTGCTAACCGCACCGATGTCCGCCCAGTTTTCAGAGACCTGGAAACCCGAGGGCATCTGGCAGGCGGCCTGCACTGGCAAGATCGGCTACGTGCGCCGGTTTCTTGGCGAGGGAGTTTCCATCAATGCACGTGACAAGCGTGGCTACACGCCACTGATGCATGCGCTGAACACGTTTCAAACGCTGATCATCGCCGATCTGCTGGCGGCCGGGGCAGATTCCAACGCCCAGGACTACGATGGCGTGAGCGCCCTGTCGCTCGCCTGCCGGGCGGGAGATGCCGAAGCCGCGCAACTGCTGCTGACGGCCGGAGCGCGCCTCGAAGAGGGCACGAGTTCTGAAACAGGGTCCTTAGCGCTGGCGCTCAAAAGCGGCGCGCCCCAGCTGGTGGAAGTGCTGCTGAATGCCGGGGCCGACCCGAAAGGTGAGGTGCGCGGCGAGAGGGGGCAGTGGCCCGTCCTGGTCTATGCGGCGAGAGTGGGAAGCGCGGATGTGGTGGAACTGCTGGTGCGGCGCGGCATCACCGTGGACACACCGTGCCGTGACCAGAGCACGCCGTTGCTGCATGCCGCATTTTTTGGCAACATGGGCGTGATTAAACGCCTCATCGCCCTCGGCGCGAATTTGCATGCGGAAGACAAGCGCGGAGCGAACGCACTGCGCTACGCGGTGCATAATGGCCGGGAGCCTGCGTTCCACTTTTTGCTGAAGGCGGGAGTCGCGGTGCCACGCAATCCGCCGGAATGGTTGCCCACGGTGCTGAACTGGGGCAATGCCGAGGTGCTGCAACTGCTGGCCGTCAAGGGGGTGGTCATACCAGCCAAAAACACGGCACTGGCGCTGACAGAGGCGGCGTGGCGTGGCGATCTGGCGGCGGTGAACCAGGAGCTTGCAGCGCATTTCCCGGCGTTCAGGAAGGATATGCACTGCGCGCTGTTTGCGGCAGCTGCCGGAGGCAATCTGGAGGTCATCGAGCGATTGAATCGCTTCGCGGACGATGGGGATCACATTCGGTGTGGTGACGACGCGGGGTTTTCCCAACTGCACCATGCGGTGATGGCCGGGAACGATAAGGCGGTGGAGTATTACCTGGAACACAAGGTGAACCTGGCGACCCAAAACTGCCTGGGCCATACGCCGCTGATGCTGGCAGCGATGCTGGGCCGCACCGGCATGGTGGAGCGTCTGGTCCAAGCCGGTGCCCGCACTGACATGGAGGACCACGCCGGCCGTAATGCCCTGGATCTAGCACGGCAGTTCCGCCAGGCCAACACCGCTGCATGGCTGGAGCAAGCGGGCCTCAAACCCGCCGTCCTTGGCGTGGAGCCAGTCGAGGCGGTCGAAAAAATCATCCCCCAAGTCTCTGCCAAGACGGCCCTGCCGGTGGTGACGGCGGCGGCATTACCCTTTGTCATCCATGACGATGCCTGGTATCCGAGCGTCGAGGCTGCACGTGATTTTGGCCTGGCGCTGCAGGTCGGTCTGCAAGACATCGAGGGGGTGCGCTGGGTGGAACGTACGGAGGTCGAAAAAGCCGAGACGGAGCTATTGCACAGTGCCGCAGGACTGCTTTCACCGGGGCAAAGCATGGGCATTGGCCAATGGGTGAAGGCGGATCTGCTGATCACCGGTCGTCTCGAGGTAGATGAGGGCTTGGGCCGTGAACTAACGCTGCAGGTGGTGGAGGCACACCGGGGCGATGTTCTGGCGGTGCGCCGACTGAGGCTGACGCAGCCCACCGGGCTTCCCTTTGCCGTCACCGGACCTCAACTCAAAGCGGCTGCAGCAGCTGCGCGTGAGGCCATCAGCGCGGCTCGTGCGCGGCTCGCCGAGGTGGGCACACAGCGGGTGTTTGCTCCCCTGTTCATTGGCAACCGCACCGCACGTACAAACCGGTTGGATGTCATGGTGCCGGGATTGCTGCAAGCCGTGCAACGGGGTGCTGCCGGCAAGGCGGCCCGCATCCTGAATTTTCAAGGCAGCGCTCCTGCGGCGCATGAAACCGAGCTGGCCGTCAGTGGTCTGACCCTGAGCAACCGTGAAGCATGGAAGGGAGTGGCCGATCATTACCTCTGGGGATGGTGTGAGGAGACCGGCAAAGCCGGAACACCTTTTGCGGAAATGCCCGTCCGCATCGTGTTTGAACTGTGGAGCGGTGGCGCTGAAACACAGACCTTCAGCGTTGAGACGACACAGGCCGAGATGGAGGCCGCCGCCGAAAAACTGGCAGCGCAGCTCTTCGCGGCTGCACTGACCATGCCACGGCCACAGCCTGGCAATGATGACCGCCTATACGCTGCCCGGATCCTCTTCCAGCATGCCCGGGAACTGATCGCCCAGGAGCCGGCGTCCATGCGCCTAGATCGTGGTAATCCGTGGTTGGTCACCCGTTGGATGCTGACGATGCGGTCACTGGAAGCTGCGCGATTTTTCGCTCCGGAGGATGCTGAAATTGCCGGCACCTGGCTGCTGGAGCGTTGGTACGATGACCTTCATTTTCCGGTCGTGGAGGATCAAGAGCAGTCGTCCGCAGGCACCTTCTGGAATCTTTGGCGTCGAAAAATCGATTGGGACGAGCATGTCTCACGCTTTGGCATGGAGGGTCTGCGCCAGGTGGCGTTGTCAGTCAGAAAGAACGACAAGGTGCTGTTCAGCGTGTTCCAGACGGCGAAGGACGCTCCGTTGGACTGGCACTTCCAGATCAATGAGCAGCTTTACGACAGTGCCCTCAACTGGTGGCGCGGCTTTCCCGATGGGGTGCCCACGACAGTGCGCCGCAACTGGTGTGACATCCTGGCCAAATCCACGGCGGACTGCCTGCTGCGGGTGCTCGCGGAGTACACCGAAAACACGACTTATGCCCCCACCTTTGTGACCCCGAATCTCAACTTTTTTCTGCCGCTGGAGAAGCGCCTGGAACTCGCCCAGGCAAAGTGGCACATGATCGACCGCTGGAATGCAAACCCGGTCCCCGCAATCATCGTGGAGGAGCGTCTCGAACTGCTGCGATGGTATGATGAGGCGGGGAGACATGCGGAGGCTGCAGCAGCGATGAAGCTTCCGGCCAAATACTTCAGCGCTGCATACAATGGCTTTTACCTGCCAATGATGGTGGAGTCGGAGAACGGCCCGCCGCTTGGGGCCGTGGAGCCCGCCCCCCCTGCGAAGCCGAAGTCGAAACGGCTGCAGGTGCCGCTGGTGCCGGTAAGCCTGCCCAAGGAGTGGGAGTTGCCCATCATTCAACAAGCAACTTGCAGCGGGACTCATGCGGTGATCGCCTTGACTTGCGACCTGAATGATCAGCAGTACACGATGGTGGCAGACTGGCCTACACCGTCGCAAAAATTTAGCCCGGTTGCCCCGTTCCCGCAGCGGATCTCAGGCGAGCTAAGCGTGCTGCTGCAGACCCAAGATAGCCTGTGGATCGGCGGGCCGACGTACGGGATTGGCAGACTGGACAATGCGTCCAAGCAATACACGCGGTTTACGGACAAAGAGGGGCTGCCGTTTGGCCAGGTTTCACACGCGGTGGCAGTAGGGAACGAGGTCTATGTGGCTGGCAAGGGGGCTGCGGACAAGCCGATGCTTGCCGCGTGGAGTTCCGCCAAAGGATGGCGCACTGTGCCGACGGATATGAACAAGAAGCCGCTTCCCATGAAGCAGATCTATGAGCTGACGTCGTTTGGTCCCCGGCTGTACTGCCTCTACCAGGCACTCGAGGGCGGGAATGAACTGTTCACGCTGGATGCCAGCACGAGCATACGGACCCGGCAGCCAGCGCCGATGGCCGCCGAGGGTGTGGTGTGCGGGATGTGGGCGGAAGAGCGTGGTCTCTGGGTGCTGAACATGGCAAGCCTGTCGCTGGTTCCCGTGCCGCCAAAACTACCGCAAACCATCCGTTTTCCGGATGATGTACGCGTGAATGTGAACGTGCCCAAGGCCGTGCATGATGGCGACTGGCTCTGGATCCTGGGTCAGGAAATGATGCCTCAGGAGAAGAACGTCGTAAGCGCCAACACCAACACCCAAGGAAGGGTGCTGGCCTTCCACAAACCCACGCATTCGTATCGTGGCTGCATTGATGTTCCCGGGGGCACCATGATCAGTCTGGTGGTGACGCCGGATGCGGTGTATCCGTTGTTCACCGATTTGTCTGAGGAAAATGCGCCACGCATCATGAAGATCGACAAAGCCGCTCTGATTCGCGCGGCGTTGAGATAGCCGCTCATATTGAGTTCTGCTGCAAATCCATCTCCGCATCGATCGGAGCCCCATCAAGGAGATGCTCGATGAGATGCCGGGCTAACCAAGGGCTGCGGAGGGAGCCTTTGGAGCCGAGTCCATTGAGGAAGGCGACGCGTGGGTGCGTGGGATGCGTGCCCATGAGCGCCTGTCGGTGCTTGATGATGGGCCGCACGGCGGTTTGTGTGGCGGTGATTTCGGCGGGGGCTTTCAGCAGGCTGCGAAGGGAGGCTTTGAGCGTCTGCACTTGATCGGCCGAAGGCGTGTGAGGATCATCGAATTTCCATTCGTAAGTTGAACCCGCGCGTAAGGTGCCGTCGTTTCGCGGGAGGAGCCAGCAGCCGCGGTTGAGGATGCGCTTCTCGCCTTCGAGATCGGCTTTGACGGTGAGGATGGTTCCGAGCGCGGACTGAAACGGCACCCAATGGAAGAGCGGATGTTTCCCAGCAGTCCATCCCTGCGCCCAGATGATATGAGAGAAGCGCTGGCCGTTCCATTCGACGCCTTCGGCGTCATCCTGCACTGCTCCTGGCTTCACGTCGGCCTGGATCCATGAATCGTGCGATTCGAAGAAGCGGCGGCTAGATTCGAGGTAGGCATTGGTATCGAGCCACGCGGCATGACGTTGTTGGAAACCGTTTTCGGGTTGGCGAATGACTTCGGGATTCAGTTCCGGCGTCTTGCGATGCAGAAACGGCTGCATGGCGGGATCGCAGCGACGCTTGTCCCATTTGGCGAGTTCTGCGGCGTTCTTGAGCAGCCGCACATAGCCACGCGGGAAGAAGAAGCGCTGCTGCAAGTGTTTGCCGCAATTGCGATAAAAACGCAGTGCCTCACGATAAAACACCGCGTAGCGCCAGCTTACGGTGAGACGCATGCCAGTGATGGGGGTGATCAAACCGGCGGCCACTTTCGAACTGGTGAGCGGCTCATCACGATCCACAATCAAGAACGGCACGCCACGTTCCCACAAGCGCCATGCCAGCGCGGTGCCGGCGAGTCCCTGGCCGATGATAAGAATGCGGGGTGACATGGGCACATGCTGCACGCGGTTGCCCATTCTTGCCAACACGGGCTTGCTGTGGGAGGCTTTTGCCATGCCAGCCGCCGCCCATATCAAAGCACTGCTCACGCCGCAGGAGTACTACCACCGCGAGCGGGCAGCCTCATTCAAGAGTGAATTTTTTGGCGGCGAGGTGTTTGCGATGGCCCGTGGCAGTGTGAACCACCGCCTGATCAAGGCGAATGTGGTGGGTACTCTGCGAGATGTTTTGCGGCGTAAAGGCGGTGGCTGCCGCACCCTTGACAGTGACTTGCGGGTGAAAATCCCGCTGACCGGCCTGCGCACCTACCCTGATGTGAGCGTGATCTGCGGCCCGGTGGAACTGGATGCGGAGGATGATGTGGGAGAGACGGTGACGAATCCCACCGTCATCGTGGAGGTGCTCTCGGACAGCACGGAGCGCTATGATCGTGGCCAGAAATTCGACCATTAGCAGGGCATCGCATCGCTGCGGCAGTATGTGCTAGTATCGCAGGATCAGGCGAAGGTGGAGACGTTTTTGCGACAGGGGGACGGCACCTGGCAGTATGCCCTGCACGCGGGAGTGGAGGCAGCCGCCGCACTGGTCGCGCTGGAGGTGGTGCTGCCGTTGGCGGAAGTGTTTGCGGGTGTGGAGTTTCCACAACCGCTGCCGCTGCGACTGCTGCCCAAGGTTTGAGCGGCGCTTACTTCTGCATGATGGCCTGGAGCAGCTCTTTGAGCTTCACGTTGGTCCTGGCGACCTTGTCTTTGGACGGCGGCGTCTGCTCCATATTTTTCCACGTTGCGCTGACCTCCTCAATCGTGTCGCCGATGCGTTTGATCAAGGCATCCTCCCGTCGGGTGGCGCTGATGCGGCTGAAATCATCGCGCAGATCCTGCAAAATCGCGGGTGAGCCGATGCACAGCACGCGAGTGTCCACATCCGGCGTTTCGGCCACAATGGTGGACACGATTTCCAAAATGCGCAGCCACAGGCCGAGGTCGATCATCAGGGCGAGATCTTCATCCATCTGTTCGCGCAGCAGGCGCACGAGTACCTGATGACCATCGACGATCTCATGCCGCAACTCTTTCCACTCATTGCTTTCGGCCATCTTGCCCTGCGCCATGAGGCGGGGCATGAGTTTTTCGCCAAGTCCGAGCATGCGGCAGTAGCTGAGGACTTCCTGGTTGTTGTTGCGGAATTGCTGCGCATCGCCGGCCTGCCAGACGAGGAGGCTGTCAGCCAAGAGGCTGCCCAGAATCAAGGCCGCGCGCGCACGGTCTGTTGGCGGCGTGGGCGGTGGCGGGCGGAACAGCAGGCGCCAGCGGGCCTTCGTGAGCTGGCCCACTAGGTCGAGAAAATCTGCCGGCGTCTGATCCGCTGCGACAATGATCGGCGGCGGTGTGGCGGCGGCGGGTTCACCTTGCCCGGCCGTTGTTGTCGGCGGATCGGCTCTCACGCCGAGGCATGATCCCAGCGCAACGAGGCAGATCGTGCGGCAAAGGCGGGACTGGAGGACGGACATGATGTGTTGGGGGACTCCCGGACGGCTTAATTTACTCAACAGTCACGCTTTTGGCAAGGTTTCGTGGCTTGTCCACATCGCAGCCTCGGGCGACGGCGGTGTAATAGGACAGCAACTGGAGCGGAATGACGTTCAAAATCGGCGTGAGGTAGTTGGGGCATTCGGGGACGTAGATCACGTCGTCGGTGAGGCGTTCCAGCTCGGTGCGGCCCTCAGTGGTGACGGCGATGACGGGGCCTTTGCGAGCGAGCACCTCCTCGATGTTGCTCACATTCTTGTCGAACACCGCATCCCCTGGCGCGATGAACACAGAAGGCATATCCGGTTTCACCAGGGCGATGACACCGTGCTTCAGCTCCGCGCTGGGATGACCGCTGGCGTAGATGTAGCTGATTTCCTTCATCTTCAGCGCCCCTTCGAGCGCGACGGGGTAGTTCATCTGACGGCCCATGAACAGCATGCCCTCGGCATTCGCATGCTTCTCCGCGATGGCCTTGATCTTGTCCGCCTGCTTCAAAATGGTGGCGATCTTGTCCGGCAGGGCTTCGAGTTCGTCGATCATCCCCAAACCATCCACGCTGGAGAGATGATGAATGCGCCCGAGCAGCATGCTCAGCAGCGTGAGGATCGTGACCTGCGAGGTGAAGGTCTTCGTCGCCGCCACCCCGATCTCCGGCCCGGCGTGAATGTAAACACCGCCGTTGCTTTCGCGGGCGATGGTGCTGCCGACGGTGTTGACGATGCCAAGGGAGTGGATGCCCTTGCGCTGGCCTTCACGCATCGCGGCGAGTGTGTCGATGGTCTCGCCGCTCTGGCTCATCACGAACAGCAGTGTGTTCTTGTTCGTCGGGACGTTGCGGTAGCGGAACTCGCTGGCGATCTCGACTTCCGTCGGCACGCGGGCGAGATCTTCGATGAGATACTCGCCCACCATCGCGGCGTGATAGGCGGTGCCGCAGCCGGCCAGGATGATGCGGTCGATCTGCACCAGCTCTTTCGGCGTCATGTTCAGGCCGCCGAGCACGGCGGTGCAGGCGTCACGGGAAAGGCGGCCTCGCATGGCGTTGCGCAGGGAATTCGGCTGCTCGTAGATTTCCTTGAGCATGAAGTGCGGGAAGTCGCCCTTCTCCGCATCATCAGCGCTGAACTCGACGCGACTGACCTTCACATCCGTCGGTTGCCCCGCATGCGACTGCACATCGTAACGATCCTGCGTGATGGTGACGATGTCGTAGTCGTTCAGATAGACCACGTCCCGCGTGTGCGCCACGACAGCGGACACATCGCTGGCCAGGAAATGCTCATGCTCGCCCAGACCGATGATCAGCGGGCTACCCAAACGTGCGCCGACGATCACACCCGGCAAGTCGCCATGCATCACCGCGATGCCATACGTTCCCTTCACGCGGGCCAGCGCCGCCTTCAAGGCATTGATCAGACGCTGCGTGCCGTCCTTCTCCTGCGATTCATCAAAGTAGGTGCCGACCAGATGCGACAGCACCTCGGTGTCCGTTTGCGACTGAAACGTGTGGCCTTTCGCCATGAGCTGGTCGCGCAGCGTTTGGTAATTTTCGATCACGCCGTTATGGACGAGCACCAGCTTGCCGGACTGATCGGGATGCGGATGCGCATTTTCATCCGTGGCCGGTCCATGCGTAGCCCAGCGCGTGTGGGAGATGCCCATCGTGCCCTGCGGATTAAGCTCCGCCACCGCCTGGCGGAGGTTGTCAATGCGGCCCGCCCGCTTCACCACGCTCAACTCCGCGCCGCCGCCACACAGGGCCATGCCTGCCGAGTCATAGCCGCGATATTCCAAACGACGCAGCCCGTCCAACAGGATGGGACTGGCCTGACGACTGCCGATGTATCCAACGATTCCGCACATGAGAAAAAATGATAATGAGTAAAATGAACCTGTGAAAAAGCAGGCAGGAAAGATACCGCCACGCCAGACCTGCGCCAGCAGTTCGTGCCATTCGCCCGCATTTGCGGGGAATCAGGTGTCGGGTTGGAACTGCGAGTAAATCACGGAACGGCGCTCAGCTTAGTCACAACGGATGATTTTCTCTCCACGCAGCACGAGCCGCCGAAAGATCACGCGGTAGTCACTTACTCGCAGGCGATGGTATCCCACCAGATCACCGACCAGTGCTTTGATGTCGCCCCGGTCTTGCTCCAAACCACGCATCGCCAGCCGCAGTTGCCGTCTGGGATCAGGTGCCAGACCGCGTACGAAATCCACCACCTGTTCAGCGATCTCAACCCTCGCCATCGTCGTCGAGAGCGGACAGTGGCAGATAGCATGTGCGTCCGGCCTGGGCGTCCGCTAGTGCGCTCATGGCCCGAGGATTGGAGGTGATTTCGGCAGTTTCGATCTCCGCTTCCATCGCCGCGACCGACTGTGGGGCGATCATGTAACCCGCCACCGTCTCGCCATCCATGATACGCACGAGATTTTGCTTCGCCTCACGGAAAATCTCCGGGAGACGTTGCTG
>JBDNIB010000325.1:0-8003 GCA_041688535.1 Prosthecobacter sp. | reverse complement strand
GCCGTGACAGTACGAATCATCCGCAGCAAGCGGTGCGGATGGTGGAGGTGGGGAGGAGCAACTGGACCCCACGCACAGGAGGGCGGCGACGAATAGGACAGGACTGAATTTCACGAATGGTTTTTGCATGGCACTCAACCTCGACGGAAAACCGGGCTGGCGCGATGAGGGCTTCACCCCATGGAGAGAATCACAAGACTGAGCAGTCTTGAAGGATGAGCACTCTTAAAACCCTCCTTTTTCTCTCGACAGTCTATATCCTGAGCTACGGCCCGGTGCATGCACTGTATGCCAACCACGCATCGAAGGCACCTTCGGCAGCGGCCTCACCACGCTCTACCAGCCCCTGAAATGGCTGCATACGCACACGCCGCTGGACAAGCCGCTGACGGCTTACGCGGGCTGGTGGCAGGGTGTGCTGAAAAAGATAGAGGTAGGACGACGCATTGAGTTGCGCCGCCCCTCCCTCTATCTTTCCTGATGCTGACGGCAAGATGCCGACAGTCCTTGGCGGAGTCAGAGGAGTTCTTCGACGAAGCGCTGGGAGTCGAAGGGCTGGAAGTCCTCGACGCGCTCGCCGAGACCGATGAAGCGGGTGGGGATGCTGAGCTCCTGCTGGATGGGGACGAGGATGCCGCCTTTGCCGCTGCCGTCGAGCTTGGTGACGATGAGGCCGGTTATGGGGATGACTTTGTGGAACTCGCGGGCCTGCTGGAGGGCGTTGGAGCCGGTGGTGGCATCGACGACGAGGAGGACCTCATGCGGGGAGGTGTCGTCTTTGCGGCCGAGGATGCGACGGATCTTCTTGAGCTCCTCCATGAGGTTGTGCTTGGTGTGCAGACGACCGGCGGTGTCGCAGATGAGGAAGTCGGCCTGGGTTTTGAGCGCCATCTCGTAGCCTTCAAAACAGACGGAGGCGGGGTCGCCATTCGGCGGGCCTTTGACGAGCGGGATGTGCAGGCGCTCGGCCCAGACAGTGAGCTGCTCGACGGCGGCGGCGCGGAAGGTGTCGGCGGCGGCGAGGACGACCTTGTGTCCGCGCTGATGGAGGGTGTGGGCGAGCTTGGCGGTGCTGGTGGTCTTGCCGGTGCCGTTCACGCCGATCATGAGGAGAACCTTGGGCTTTCCTAGCATGGGAGCGAGCGCTGGCACGGTGGCCGGGAGGATCTGACGTATATGCTCGCGGGCGACCTGGACGATGTCTGCGCCGTGCAGGGTGCGCTGACGGGATTTGAGATCCGCAACGATCTGCAAAGCGAGACGCGGGCCGAGATCCCCGGCGACGAGGGAGGCTTCGAGTTCATCCCAATCAATGTCGGGCTTGGTGAAGCGCTGGAGGAGGGATTTGAAGAAACCGGCCATGGGGGGAAAGGCGGAATGACGAATGAGCCGGAAGTCGGAGTTTTGAACCACTAAGGTTCACTCATCTGCACGCAGGGATCAACATTCTGGCATTAGTGTCGATTAGTGGTGCCTGGTTCGGGTTTCGGCTCAGGTTCCACGACTGGCTCGAGCTTCGGCATGGGTTTGCGCAGGGTTTTGGCGAGCTTGTCGAGGACGCCGTTGACGAAGGAGCCGGACTCGCCGGCACTGAGCGCCTTGGCGATGTCGATGGCTTCGTTGAGGATGACGGGGGCGGGTACGTCGGGGCAGTGCAGCAGCTCGTAGGCGGCGAGGCGGAGCACGTTGCGATCCACGGCAGCGAGGCGCTCGATGCGGAAATTTTGGACGATGCCCATGATGTGGGCGTCGATGGCCTCCTGGTGCGCGATGACGCCCTGGATGAGGCTTTCAGCATAGGCACGGGTGCCGGGTTTGGCGCTGTGCAGAGTCCAGAAGACCTCGGCATCCTCGGGCTTGTACTCGCCCTGCATATCACGCGCAAAGAGGAATTGAATGGCGGCTTCGCGGCCGTCGCGGCGTTTTCCCATGAGGTTAGGCGTGGTCGATGGGTTCGCCGGCAAAGCTGGCTTTCATTTTACCGAACAGGTTGATCATTTTGACGCAGGTCTGTGCGGCTTCGGTGCCTCGGTTGATGATGGTGCCGAGGCAGCGCTCCTCGGCCTGCTCCGCGCTTTCCACCAGCAGCACCTCATGGATGACGGGGATGCAGTGCTTCACGGCCATCTGCTGCATGGCGTCAGTGACGGAGGCACCGACGAGGTCCGCATGCTCGGTGGAGCCACGGATGATGACGCCGAGGGCGATGACGGCGTCCGGCGTGCTGCCGCGCAGGACGAGCTCCGCGCAAACGGGAATCTCAAAGGCACCGGGGACGCGATAGACGTCCACGGAGGCGTTGGGGGCGATAACTTCGATCTCCTCCTTGGCGGCATTGAGGAGGCCCTGCACGAACTGATTGTTGTACAGGGAGGCGACGATCGCGATGCTGATCGGCTCCTGGGTGGGTCGGGGGCGGCTGGAGGCGTAGTTAGACATGGGAGGGGGAAAATGACGAATGACGAATGACGAATGACGAATGTGGAATGACGAATGACCAGAGGCTTATGGGCTAAAAGGAAATGAGGGTATTTTCGTCATTCGTCATTTCAAAGCTTATGGCCCATCTTTTTCTTTTTGGTGGCGAGGTAGTGGGCGTTCTCGGGCTTGGGCGTGGATTTGACGGGGACCTGCTCGACGATTTCGAGCTTGTGACCTTCGAGGCCGACGACCTTGCGGGGGTTGTTGGTCATGAGGAGGATTTTGCGCACGCCGAGGTCGGAGATGATCTGCGCGCCGATGCCGTAGTCGCGCAGGTCCATGGGAAAGCCGAGCTTGAGGTTGGCCTCGACGGTGTCGAGGCCCTGCTCCTGGAGCTTGTAGGCCATGATCTTGCCATGCAGGCCGATGCCGCGGCCCTCATGGCCGCGCATGTACACGATGATCCCCCGCCCTGCTTTGGCGATCTGCTGCATGGCGGCGTGGAGCTGGCTGCCGCAGTCACAGCGGCGGGAGGCGAAGATATCCCCGGTGAGGCACTCGCTGTGGACGCGGACGAGCGTGGGCTGGTCCGGCGTGATGTCACCCATGACGAGGGCGACGTGATGAATGCCGTCGATGCTGCTCTTATACAGGTGCAGCTTGAAGACGCCGAAGTCGGTGGGCATGTCCACTTCCTCGATTTTTTCGACCAGCTTCTCGCTGAGACGGCGGTGGGCGATGAGATCGGCGATGCTGCCCATCTTGAGACCGTGCTTTTTCGCAAACTTTTTCAAATGCGGCAGCCGGGCCATAGTGCCGTCCGGGTTCATGATCTCGATGAGCACGCCCGCCTCACGCAGGCCCGCCAGACGGGCGAGATCGACGGCGGCCTCGGTGTGGCCAGCGCGGCGCAGGACGCCACCGGGTTTGGCGACGAGCGGATTGATGTGGCCGGGCTGCACGAGGCCATCAGGCGTGCTGCCGGAGTCGGCAAGCAGGCGGATGGTGCGGGCGCGGTCCGCCGCGCTGATGCCGGTGGAGATGCCCTTGGCCGCGTCCACGGTGACGGTGAAGTCGGTGCGGAAGGCCTCACGGTTCTCCGGCACCATGCTGGCGAGATTCAGACGCTGGGCGATGCCCAGCGAGACCGGGACGCAGAGCATGCCGCCGCCCTGGCGCACCATGAAATTGACCATCTCGGGGGTGATTTTTTCCGCCGCGCAGATGAGATCGCCCTCGTTTTCGCGGTCCTCGTCATCGGTGACGATGACCATGCGTCCGGCGCGGATGTCCGCGATGACAGACTCTATGGAGTCGAAGACAGGTTCCTTTGAGCGAGGCATGAGAGGTGTGAAAAAGAGCCAATGCCGCAGCGTGCGGCGTTCGGGGCGGATGACTTAGCCGGTTGGGAGCGCTTTTCCAGTGCGAGAGTTGGTTTTTCATTGCCGCCGCTGTGTGGCCGCGAGTAGAGTCGCCGCCATGCCGCCCCCCCCCAAAGTCAAGCGCCCGTCCTCAATCACGGTGGGGGAGTTTTTTCAACTCAATGAAAAGTCGCTCAAGCTCAAGCTGGTGGGCAGTGATGTGGGGTTCACCCGCAAGATCATCGAGCCCTCAGTGAACCGGCCGGGCCTGGCGCTGTCGGGCTTTTTCACCTACTTCGCCTACAAGCGCGTACAGGTCATCGGCAACTCGGAGCATTCCTTCCTGGAAGGGCTGGAGCCTAGCCTGCGCGCGGCGCGCTTCAGCCAGCTCTGCTCGTGGGACATCCCCTGCATCGTGGTGGCGCGCAGCCACCGCATCGGCGCGGATTTGATCGAGATCGCCAACGCCGCCGGCATCTCCGTGCTGCAGACCAGCATTGTGACGATGAAATTTCTCAACGCCGCCACCATCAAGCTGGAGTGGGCCTTTGCGCCGACCCTGCTAGTCCACGGCTGCCTAGTGGACGTGCAGGGCATCGGCGTGCTGATCCAAGGCGACAGCGGCTCCGGTAAGAGCGAAAGCGTCACCGGCCTGCTGCGGCGCGGGGCCAGCCTCGTCGCCGACGACGCGGTGCGTCTGCGCCTGGTGGAGGACCGCGAGATCATCGGCACCGCGCCGGACATCACCCGTGGCATGATCGAAATCCGCGGCCTTGGCATCCTCAATGTGGCGGCACTGTTCGGCGTGGGGGCCATCCGGCTGAACAAGCAACTCGACTTCATCGTGGAACTGGTGCGCGGCGCTAAATCCGAGGACATGGAACGTCTGGGCATGACCACGGAGGCCCGCGATGTCATGGGCATCAAGGTGGACCGCGTGGTGATCCCGGTGGAGCCGGGCCGTGACGTCGCCGCCTTGATTGAGCTGGCCGCGATGAACTATAAACTCCGCACCTTCGGCTACAACAGCGCCGTGGAGTTTGACCAAAGCTTGTTGAAAAAAATGTCAGATGGCCAATAAGGTTGGACCGGAACGTTTCCCCACGCAGAGTCACCCGCAATCCCATGAGCATCGAAAAAGAACTGACCATCCGCAACAAAATGGGCATGCATGCGCGCCCGGCGGCGCAGTTCGTGAAACGTGCCAGCAAGTACGCCTGCGATGTCTGGGTGGAGAAGGATGACGAGCCGGTGAACGGCAAGAGCATCATGGGCCTCATGATGCTGGCCGCAGGACGCGGTGAGACGATCAAAATCATCGCCGACGGCAGCGACGCCGATGCCGCGATGGCCGACCTCGAAGATCTCGTCACCTCCGGCTTTGGCGATGTGGAGTGAGCCTGCTGTGGCTGCCTGATCCTCGTAGCAGGATCACTTTGCTTCCGCACTGGCCGGGCGGGACATCACCCGCACCTCGTCAGCCTCCCGCACCGGCGGCGGCGTGTCCTTGAGCATCTCCAACATCATCGTGCCGATGATATAAATAAGCCCCCCGCCCAGACCAGCACCGATGGCGATGAAGCGCCGCTGCCAGGTGTGCTCGCGGTCGATGGCAAACCAGAAGCGCATGCACAGCAGCATCCACAGGATGCTGCCGCCAAGAACAAGAAGATGACCGGTGCTCATGCGGGCAGTGTGGCGAGAAATCCGCAGGCGAGCGACCAAATAACGTCACCGCACGGGTTGTTTGAAGCCTGCAAGGCTTCGGTAATCCAGCCCAGGGATGAGCGAGTCTTGGCGAGCGATTCCCTGGGTTCGTGTGCGCAGCACGCCCGTGCAAACCCAAGACAGCGCTGGAACGCACGGCTTGCTAGCAGCACCTCTACTAGGCGCTGCTGGCGGCTCTGGGGCTCCGTTGGCACACGCGTTTTGCTTTCCCCATGCTGTGGCCGATCAACTCAGGGAATCGCTCATACTTCGTTAATCCCTGAGCTACATTACGGAAGCCTTTCAGGCTTCCCAGAACCCAGGCTCCATGCGACCGGGTGCAAAAAACAAAACCCCGCACGAGGCGGGGTTTTGAACGAAATGATCTGGCAACCAGTGGGCGGATTAACGCTTGGAGAACTGGAAGCGCTTGCGGGCACCTGGACGACCGGGCTTTCTACGTTCGTTGGCGCGTGAGTCACACGTGAGGAGGCCGTTTTCCTTGAGCACGCCGCGCAGCTCGGGATTCACTCCGATGAGCGCACGGGCGATGCCGAGACGGACTGCGCCGACCTGACCGGTGCTGCCGCCGCCATGGGCGTTCACTTTGAAGTCGTAGCTCTGACGAGCGTTCGTGAGGGCCAGCGGGAAAAGAATCTGGTTTTGCAGGGCAACCGTCGGGAAGTACTCCTCGAAGTCACGACCGTTGATGGTGATGCTACCGGCACCTTCTGTGATGAAGACGCGGGCGATGGCAGTCTTGCGGCGGCCGGTGGTGATTTTAAGAGGGGTGCTCATGCGGTGGGACAATGGGGAAAATTAAGCGATGGCGAAGGGCTGGGGGTTCTGCGCCTCATGCGGATGCTCGGCGCCGCTATAGATCTTGAGCTTGCCCAGAACGGTACGGCCAAGGCTGTTGTGGGGGACCATGCCCTTCACGGCGCGCTCGACGAGCAGCTCGGGACGGCGGGCACGCACGCGCTCGACGTTTTCGATCTTCTGATTGCCGACGTAGCCGGCCTTCGAGGTGTAAATCTTCTGCTGTTCCTTCTTGCCGCTGAGGCGGACTTCGGCCGCGTTCAGGACGACCACAAAATCACCGGTATCGACATGCGGGGTGAAGATGGGCTTATTCTTGCCACGCAGGAGATTGGCGGCGGCGACGGCCACTTCGCCGAGAATCTGGTTCTTGGCGTCGATGACCCACCATGTGGGGTTTTGTTCCTGGGCTTTGGCTGAAAACGTCTTCATTGAGTGCTGGGTACGGGGGTATCTTCCGCTGGGGAAGAAGGGCCGCGAAAGTAGGGGGAGTCACCGATGTGTCAAGGTAGAAAACCAAGTTGTTCACAGCGAAAATGGACCGGCACCTCTCAGCCACCCTCCCAGCTACTGCCGCCACAGCCATTTCATGCAGTCAGAGAGGCCGTGAGACAGTCCCTAGCACCCACGCTTGGTGGACGCAGACACGCGGCAGCGTCGTGGAGTGCGTCACTGCATGAATACGGTTTAGGCGATGCGGCCGCAGCACTGCTTGAACTTCTTCCCGCTACCGCAGGGGCAGGGGTCGTTGCGGCCGACTTTGCAGTGGTCGGGCTTGGGCTTGCTGCTGCCACTGGGAAGGATGAGACGGGGGCCGGATTTGGCGGGATCGGGGGCGGCCTCCTCTTCCTCGTCGTCGTTCTCCTCGCGGCGCTGCTGGGGCTGGGTGCCGCCGCTCTGCTGGACGGCGAGCTGGGCGAGGAATTGCTCGAAGGCGGCGAGCTGCTGGGTGCTGCGGAAGAGATTGCCAAGGACCTCGCCGTTGATGTTGTTCATCAGCTCCGCGAAGATCGTGAAGGCTTCCTGCTTGAACTCAATGAGCGGGTCTTTCTGGCCGTAGGTGCGCAGGCTGACGCCTTCCTTGAGTGCGTCGAGCGCATACAGGTGCTCCTGCCAGAGACGGTCGATGGCGTTGAGGAGGATCATTTTCTCGATCTCCTGCAAGGCGGTTGGGTTGGCATTGCCGACCTTCACCTCGTAGGCGTTGGTGATCTTGTCCTTCAAGTAGGCCGACTTGGCATCGAAATCGAGCGCCTTGAAGGCGTCGTCGAAGCTGCGCAGGCCGATGGGGAAAGTGCTGTTCACCCACTGGAGCAGGTTGTCGTAATCCGGCTCCTCGTCGTTCCGTTCCTTCGGCACGAAGGCGCTGAGGCGCTCGGTGATGCCTTTTTCGACGGCCTCGTTGATGAGGATGCGGGTGTCGTTGCTGTTGAGCACGTCGTTGCGCCATTCATAGACGACCTCGCGCTGCTGGTTCATCACGTCATCGTATTCGAGAACGCGCTTACGCCAGACGTAGTTGCGCTGCTCGACGCGCTTCTGCGCGGTTTCGACGCTGCGGTTGAGCCACGGATGCGCCAGCTCTTCGCCTTCCTTCATGCCGAAGCGCTCCATCATCTTCGTCATGCGCTCGGCAGCACCGAAGTTGCGCATGAGGTCATCTTCAAAGCTGAGGAAAAACTTGCTCTCCCCTGG
>JBDNIB010000324.1:0-7048 GCA_041688535.1 Prosthecobacter sp. | reverse complement strand
CTCAACATAACCATCCAACCTCAACTGCCCTCTAACTCACATCATTCCGGCGATGCACCCCCACCGCCGGTGGCGTGCAAGACGAGGATGCCGCCCACATTGTCACACTTGTCGATTTCAGAATCGAGGCGTCCCATGACTTCCGGCAGCACTTCACGACCAGCGCCGAGATAGCCAACGGCAAAATTGCCACCAGCGCCTTCGGTACGACTGATGAGATTGCCGGGATTGAAGAGCGAGCCGGAGGTGGCCTTCACATTGTCGATCACACTGGGCTCAAGATCGACCATGATGGCGCGAGGCACATAGCTGCCGGAGGATGACTCCCCAAGCTTGGTGAAGAACGCGCTCCAATTGCCACGCGGAGCCTGCCCCTGCGCGGTTTGTCCCGTGAGCGGGTCAATACCATGCTCCTGGCAGATGGTTTTCCAAAAAGACGCAGCAATCTGGTTGCCCGCCTGACCGATAGAAATAACGATTGTGCTGTTGACCTTCATCAGCCTCTCCTAGTTTTGACTATTTCTGTGTGATATATGACTTGTTGCCATTGTCCGCCAAGCACCGGACCCCGCCATCAAGCCAGTGCGTGTGACATAAACTTTCGCGACGGAACTTTTACCCGTGAGTGCCGCAGGAGTCCAAGCAAATTCCGTTCTTTCGCGAGGAATGCCACGCTGGTGTGAATGCAAAAGCGAAATATGCGCAATGGATGAGGTCACGGCTAATTTTTTCGTGGGGAAGGCACTGGCGAGGCAGTGGAGACGGCAGGCAACCGCCCGGTGCTGTTTTCAACGTGCCACTGCTTCATGCGGTCGATCTCCTCTTTGGTGGGAAGAATGGCACGACGAATGGTGATGGGGGCTTTCTCTGGCATATTGACGACAGGCGTAGGAGTCACCAAAGCAGCAGGCGGTGGCTCCACGGCAGCGGGAGACGCAGCGGCGAACACCACCTTTTCGGCCTCGGCCTTCCCATTGGCCTCCGGAGCCGCTGGTGGCATCTGCCGGACTGGGTTTGGCACAGCAACAGCTACCGGCGTGAACGGCTTGGGTGCATCCGTGGTTGACGGCACGCCCTGAGATTTGGGCTTTGATTCAGCCGGACGGTCCTGATCCGGCTGCTTTTGAACGGATGCAGTCAAGGCGGGCTTCGCTGCAACCGCCTGTTCCTGCACCTTCGGCGGCGTCTTGACGGCCACTTTTTCCGGCCCTTCGGCCGTCGAGGATGACACCGCAGCCTCAACCGCCGGTTTTGCATCCTCCGCTCCTCCAAGCAACAGCCACGCGCCAACACCAAGGATCACCGCCGCCGCCGCAGCCAGCCAACTCAACGGCAGGCCGCGCTTTTGCGCGAGCAAGGGATGAAAGTCATGCGACTTCATGCCGCGATTAATTGGAGATGCTCCACCATCATCAAGTTCGTCCGCAGGGGCGGCCCAATCATCCTCGAAATCGGAAACTGACCCAACACTCTCCATTTCCACCGCCGCCACAGCATTGCCACGCAGACGAGTGGCTAGGTCAACCTTGGGCGCGGAAAGCAGGCTTTCAAATTTGTCAATAAACTCACCTGGCGCGGGGGCTCGCCCAGCACGACGCGTCAGTTCAATGCACTCACGCACATAGGTTGCGGCAGCATCAGGAACCGTTTCAGGAAATTGCGCAGCGGCACCACCCAGGCGCTCTCCCGTCAACAGATAGGCGGCCAACGTCACGAAGGACCGATGCCGAAAATCACGATCCTGGAGATGCTCTTCCTGTGACTGGCCGTCCATCATGTCCATGTCCACGAGCAGTGGCTCATATAGGCTGCGCATTGTCATGTGAGGGCGCAGCTTCACCACAAACGCAGGCCAAGCATCCAGGCGCTTCTGCATCAGGCGTTCGAGTTCACGCGCCAGCAGCGGGCCATTTTTACCCACGCGCAGCAGAATATTAGAAGGATGCAGATCCACCCGCTGAACACCGCATTCCACCGCCTGATCCAGCCCTGCTCGAACCTGCCGCATGAGCACAATCACCTCAGCGGCGTTTAATGTGATACGCTCTGCCATCAGTCGGCTGAGCGCAAAGCCCGGCTCGCGCTCCTCGGTCAAAAAGGTCCAGTCCGGGCTTTCCCATAAGCTCAGGGAGCGCAGGATGTTCGGGTGCCGTTCAGGATTAAACCGCCACATCTGCAATGGCACAGCCTCATAACGCGCTTTCTCCACAATGCGCGACGGCGGGAGCAAGTGGACTGTCACCGCCTGCTCGGCCTTCGTGTTGATCGCAGGAATTGAAAATGGATAACGGCGCGCGTGCTCGGCATCCTCGACCCGGAAGCGCGTGCCCAGAATCGTTTCCACAGGCACGTTTTCCAGCAGCAGCTCCTGCAATTGCGACTGCGGCAGCAGCGTGGCGTTCACCACGAGGTGTTTGCGGAAATTGCGCGCCTTGACGTTGCTTGAAAGGGCACTGAAAGCCTCGCGCACATCATCACGCAGCCTTTCAATGGATGTCGGTGCATTGGCAGGGTCGGACAGCGCGGCTCTGACCGTTGTACGCAGGCTCATGGGCAACTGTGTCAAAGCGGGGAATCGGTCAGGATTCTCACCAGCGTAGGGCTGGCCATTGAGCAGCAGGAAAATCAACCTGCCCGCCTCGACCACCAGCCGGGCACCACTTTGAGCCTCGGAAGCGGCATCCAACTGCGAGAGCCCGTAATCAAACACCCGCAACTGTAGAAAGGTGTCTTCCAGAGTCGTGACCAAGACGCGTTCCAAGTGCATACGTGAAACTAAGAGCTGAAACCCCTTGAGCTGCAGCAGATCGTCCAAAAGCTGATACACTAGAGCCAGCGCGGTGGCTGCGGCCATCGCCCCTCTTCTCTTGGTATAGTCTTCTACAAACTCGCCGTCATTGAGGTTGCTGGTATAATAGACCATCCCTTGATCCTCACCCACTTCCAAAATGCGCATGAAAGCATGCCCACGTAGCGCTGAAGCCTGACGGGCCCGGCCAAAAGCCGAGCGCTTCATCGCGGCATCCAAAGTGCCGCCACCACGCAGCACATGCAACTCGACCAAACGACGGATGCGGTTGTCAAAGGCCAGAAACACCACCTCATCCTTTGAGCGCGCCAATTCCACTGGTGCACCGCCGGTACGATGCGCCACTGAAAGACTGCCAAACTGCTGAAGCTCCTCAATCATATGGAATTATGGACAACGTTTGTTCGAACCGCGTTACGGCAGAGGCTTTGGACAGCGTCTTAACATTCACGTTCTAAAATCTAAGGGTTGTGGCTCAAAAATGCAAAAAAATTCTGAAAAATCTAGTAATTTTCAATAGATTCATTCGGCTGAATTTATCCTGATAAATTCGACTGTTACCAGTAATTATCAATGAAAACATGCGCGGATATCCGCATCTTTTGACAAGATAGGCGTGCTCGCCGCCACCAAGGAGCCACCTGCTAAAATTCAAAAATTAGAATTGCGTCATCAATAATTCTCAATTTGGATAGTGGTGTGTCCTATTGATTGAAAACCGCCATGTCTTTCGGATCGTTTTCAAATCCTGCTATCACATGTAGTCGGTCCTTGTCTTTGGCACTCCATTGATAAGAATCGTCAGCCAAAGCCTCTCGTGCGGCATTCTTGATTTCTTCAACGTTCGGTGAGCCGGAGTACGTCAACTCCTCCCACAACACGATTACCCCCTCTTTCACCCGCTTCAGCAGGAGTTTGGGAACGCGCCGCCGAACCTCGGCATCTTGCGGCGGATCAAGGTGCAGCCACACCAGCAGCTTCATGTACTCCTGGCTCTCATGCGGCAGTTCACGGCTATGCCCGGACAGCATCAGCTCATTTTCCTGCCAGTTGCCTGATTTCGCCAACGCATGCTGAGGAGCATACCGCGCCATCTCGACCGCCATTTTTTGTAAAATCCCCTGCCGTAACGCCGCCTTCCCAGGTGCATCAAGTCTGCCCGGTGAAGTCGATTCTGCCGTTTGAAACATGTTCAGCACACGATTAACAGCATCGGCAGGAAGCAGTACCACCGTGATCGCCATCGCCATGGCACCACAGACCCAACACACCACGAACAATGCATAGACACCCGCTTTGGGTTGTCGGCGGATTTCACGGGCGGGCAAGTCAGGCGGCGGTACACGCTCAGGTAACACCCTTTGAGGCACCGTGACCTCAGACTTTGCCCGCACGGCCAGCTCTGCGGCATCGGCCAGCTTTTCCTGCTGCTGAGCGCATTTCATGGCCAGTTCCCACCAAAAAGCCGGCAGGACCGCCTTGAACAGATCTCCGCCTTCGGAACCACTCGTCAGGCACTCGGACAAATGCTCCAACGTACGCAGTTCCTCCTCGCTCTGCCAAGGCCACGCCGTTCTGGGCTTCCTCAATCGCACATCCCAAAAATCACGCTCTTCCTGGGCCGCGCTGCACACCACGCGGCCTGCCCCCAGCCAGCGCCGCGCATCTGCCAGCGCCTCTTGGTGCTCCGCACCCGCCAGGGGCAGCGCGGCATTGTAGAGGTGCTCTGCGCGTGAAAAACGTGTCACCGCGAGCGTGGCTGCCAGTGCCAGCATCACTTCCACCGCACAGGCATTTTTCGAGGCATGGGACGCCACGATCGACTCCGCCAGCCGCGACAGGCGATGCGTCTCACCACGCGCCGCCCAGCGCGAGGCCACCATGCAGGTCACCGTGGCCTGCCCGCTGCCCAGTTCGATCACCAGATCAGGAATGCGCGCCAACTCCGCCAGTTGATCCTCATCATGGTCAAACAACTCCGCGATCATCGGACTCGCCACTCCGGCCCACTCGGGTTTGGAAAACGCCTGACCACAGAAGGCATCGAAATGCTCCGCAATAGCGACCCTGACGACGACAGACTGTAGCAAAGCACGCGCGGACGGCTGCAACTCCACCGGCAGCCCAGGGATCATCATCCCGACTTGCTCGACAATTTCTGCGGGCAGCGGTACGTGCGCAGCACCATGCGATACCGGCAGCACACGGCTGACGGGCGTCTTCGCGGCGGACACTGTGGCACTTGCTCCCATGCTAAGGCGTCATTAATAAGACGAATCACACGGGATGCAACGCGTCCGTCACCAGGAAATCAAATAGCCTCAAGCCATGATTTCCTTCGCCACACTGCCATAAACATCCGTCAGACGGAAATCACGGCCCGCATAGCGATAGGTAAGCCGTTCATGATCAAGGCCCATCAGCGCCAACACCGTCGCGTGCCAGTCATGAATGTGCATCTTATTCTCGACCGCCTCGTAGCCGTAATCATCCGTGGCACCGTAATTCATGCCACCTTTCACGCCGCCGCCGGCCATCCACATCGTGAAACCCTTGTTATTGTGATCGCGTCCGTCATCGCCCTGCGAATGCGGTGTGCGGCCAAATTCACCACCCCAAATGACCAGCGTGTCCTTGAGCAGACCGCGCGATTTGAGATCTGCCAACAGACCGGCGATCGGCTTGTCGATGGCGTTGGTGTTGCGTTCCAGACCCGCTTTCAAACCGAAATGCTGATCCCAATTCCCGTGCGTGATTTCAATGAAGCGCACCCCGGCCTCGACAAACTTGCGCGCCATCAGGCACTGCTTGCCAAACGCGTCCGTTTCACCGTCGCCGATGCCATACAGCGCCTGCGTCGCGGTCGTTTCCTTGCTTAGATCCATCACCTTCGGCACCTCCGCCTGCATGCGGAACGCCAGCTCATAGGATTCGATCACGCCTTCCACCTCAGGGCTGACACCACCATCCTGCTGCATGCGCGACTTGTTCAACGCCTGCACCAGATCGAGCTGCGTGCGCTGCGTGCGCTGCGCGTCTGTGTCATAGCGGTTGTTTTTGATGTTGGAGATCGTGGCCTGGTCCATGCCTCCACCAAATCGCCGCGCTGCCGCCCCACCGCCCGGCAGATCGTTGCCACCCACCTTCGTGCCCTGATAAATCGCCGGCAAAAAGGCGCTGCCATAGGTGCGCGTCGCATTGCCAGGCGGATTGATCGTGATAAAGCCCGGCAAGTTCTCATTCGTCGTGCCAAGACCATACAAGGCCCACGCGCCCAGTGACGGCCGCACAAACTGCGTCGTGCCCGTATGGAGTTGCGAGAACGCCTGCGGATGCGCGGGCAAGTCGGTCGCCATGGAATTCAGAATGCACAGGTCATCCGCATGCTTCGCCAGGTTCGGCAGCAGTTCGGAGATCATCAGGCCGCTCTTCCCATGCCGGTTGAACTTCCACGGCGGTGCCATCAGCTTCGCCTGCCCGTAACGGCCCGCCACCGATGGCGCGGACTTGCCTGAATCAGCAATCAGCTTCGGCTTGTAGTCAAACGTGTCCACATGCGAGGGCGCTCCCTGCATGCAGAGGAAGATCACATGCTTCGCCCGTTGCGCGAAGTGCGGGGCCTTCGGTGCCAGCGGACTGGCAGCTAGAGAATTGGCACGCAGCGCCTGCTGCTGGGCCAGAGCGGCGAAGGCGAGGTAGCCGAAGCCGTTGGAGCCGGTCTTCAGGAAATCGCGGCGGGAGAATGAGGAGGTGTTCATGGCGGTGTGTAGCTGAAAATGGCTTTAATTTAGATAACGAAACTCGGCGCTGGCGATCAGGCTCTGACAGAAGGCGGATAGTGCGGCGAACTGCACCTTGTCCTTCGCCTCCTTGGTGTTGCCGCCGGTTTTGGCGACCTGCTGTGGGAAACGCATCCAGAAATTCGAGATGGCAGTCATTTCAGCGGCGGTCGGCTCTCGGCCAAAGGCCAGTTGATACGCATAACTCAGACGTTCGGCGTAGGTGCCGTCGTATTTGGCCACACGCGCCGCAAAAGCATCCGCCGCGCTCAGCGCCTGGCTGTTGTTCATGAGGAAGAGGCTTTGCGCCGGCACGTTCGTCGTTTCGCGGTCCCCATTCACCAAACTCGCATCCGGGAAGTCGAACACGGACAGCACTTCAGGAATAAGGTCGCGGATGATCGGGATGTAGATCGAGCGGTAGTTGAACGGCTTGCCAGCCATGTCACGCGCCAGTGTG
>JBDNIB010000323.1:0-4651 GCA_041688535.1 Prosthecobacter sp. | reverse complement strand
TGGAGCAACGACTACTTTACCAAACTCGGGTTCTACAACCTGGAAGCAGCCCGAGAGTTGGAAATCATTAGCCTGCGTGTAGCAGCCAACAACTGACCGGAGAGCCGGAGGCGGGAAATCTGCCAGTCCGGTTCGGAGGGAGGGGCGGCGCAAACCAATGCGCTGTCCCTACCCCTATCTTGTTATTGTGCCAGCCACTGGGCGGCGTCGATGATGACGTGGCCGATGGTGCCCTCATTGCGGATTTCGAGCCAGCCGGTTTTACCCTTTTCAAAGCGATAGGTGCCGAGGGGGAGGAGGGTGTCTTTTTCCGTGGGTTTCTTCTGCTGGTTCACGCGCACGGTGGCCTCGCCGTCGGCGTGGTGGATGATGACGGGGACGTTGGCGGCACGGTTGGCGAGGGCGCTGTAGGTGATGGCGACGCGGTACTGGCCGGCGGTGGGGAGATCGGGGGTGAAGCGGGCTGTTTGCTCGCCTTTGGCGGTGTCGCTGTCGTGGCGGTAGCCCTGGCCGACGAAGCCGGGGGTGGTGTGGCCGATGGAGTCGAAGCCGGTGAGCGCGGCCTCCTGGTCATCGACGACGATGCCGCCGAGCTTTTTCTTGGTGATGGAGACGTGCTCGGGCATGGGCGGGGACTCGAAGTCGAGCATCTGGCCGTCGGCGAGGAGTTTTTCCTTGAGCTTGGCGAGGTCGATCTGCTGGAGGTCTTTACCGGAATCAATGGCGATGACGGCGGCGGTGGCGGCGCTCTGGCCCATGACCATGAAGACGGGCTCCATGCGGATGCTACCGTAGGCGATGTGGCTGGCGCTGAGGCAGACGGGGACGAGGAGGTTGGTGCATTGCGCCGCCTTCGGCGTGATGCTGCGGTAGCAGATGGGGCAGGGACGCGTGCCGATATGGATGTCGCCCTCATTGTGCACGAAGGGCTCTTTGGTGATGTAACGCTGTACGTTGTGGGAGTCCATGTTGTAGGCACCCATGCCGACGCTGTCTTCGACGATCTCGCGGCGTTTGCAGTTCTTCTCGGTCATGACGTAGCCGCCGATGAGGCGGCGGGCCTCGCGCACATACATCTGGCGCGGCCAGTTGTGGTTGTCGGTGAACTCGTCCTTGGCGAGGCCGAGTTTTTGGAAGGCGGCGCGGATTTTTTCCGGCACGCGGGGATGGTGCGCGTAGGTCCACATAAGGCCCTGCTGCCAGTCTTCATGCGCCTGCCAGATCTTCGCGCGGGTGGCGTAGTCGGCCTCGGGGTAGTCGAAATTTTGGCCGATGAAGTCGGTGCTGATGGCGAAGTTGTTATTGGTGTCGGTCTTGCGGTTGGGCATCCAACTGGGTGCCCAGGAAATGCGCTCGTCACCGGCCTCGACATTGCGCAGGGCCAGTTCGAACCATTTCTCGTCGTAGTTCGCGGGTTTCTCCCAGCTGCGGCGGTTTTTTGGCACGTCGGTGGTACACATGCGGAAGTTGTAGGCCTGCAGTTTGTTGTCGCCGCTGAAGTCCTCGCCGATGTCGCCAGAATCAATGCCGGGCAGGACGCCGCTGCTGGGATCGCCGGGCTGCACATAGGGATCGATGTTCTTGGTGAACTGGTGATGGATAGTCTTCACCTTCTGCACGCCGTTGATGGTCTCGTCGTATTGCGAATCCGGCTCGCGACCGACGTGGTAACTGACGCCAGCCTTGGCCATCAAATCGCCCTCGTAGGTGGCATCAATGAACATCTGGCCCGCGAACTCGCGGCCGCTTTCCATGATGATCTTGGTGATGCGGGCACCGTCTTTGACCACGCCTTTGCTCAAATCCAGGCGCTCGCCGAAGACGACGGTCACCTTGTCCTTCACGGTGGCGAGCATGGCGTCATAGATGACCGAGGCGACGTGTGGCTCGAAGGTCCACATGGTGTCCTCGCTCCCGGTGTTGCCGTGTTGCTTTTTGGCGAAGTAGTCGTCCCGCGTCTGGTGCGTCCACTTGGCGGGGTCTTTGTAGTACTGGAAGACGTTGGCGTAAAACTCACGCGAGATGCCGCCGATGGCTTTTTTGTTGCCAATGTCCGTCGCACCGAGGCCGCCAGTGGTCAGGCCACCGAGGAACTGAGTGGGTTCGATGATGACGGCCGTCTTGCCCATGCGCGCGGTTTGAATCGCCGCAGTGATGCCACCGGAGGAGCCGCCATAGATGACGACATCAGGCGCGGCGGAGGCGGTGAGTGCAGAGGAGAGCAGCAGGACAAGGGAAAATTTCATGGTGAGGGATACCAGCCTCGCAGCGGCTCTTTTGCAATTTTGTGTTGCCTCAAAATAAATCGAATAGGTCGGCGGTGTGGTCGTCAGAGTGCAGGAGACCAGCCTCACCCACACACCATGAAAACCAAGCTCACACGTTCGTTCACTATCGGCAGCCTGCTGCTGACCTTTGCCCTCACCTCCTGCGCCGACCCGTATGGCTACGGGTTTGGCCCAAGCTACGGCAACGTTGGCTATGGTGGTGGCGGTTACGGCGGCGGTTATGGGCGAGCACCAGCGCAAGGTGCCGTGACGGGTGGCCTGCTCGGTGCGGCAGCGGGGGGCATCATCGGCAATCAAAGCCGGCGCGGTCTCGAAGGCGCGGCCATCGGCGGCTTGATCGGCGTACTGGCGGGTAGTGCGCTCCAGAACAGCCGCCAGCAGGGTTATTACGGCCGCCCAGCCTATAACTATAATACGGGATTCAACTCTGGCTGCCAGCAGCCCTTCTATCAGCCGAACTACTGCCAGCCGATGGGATTCAACCAGAACTTCGGCTACGGGCAGTCCTACGGCTTCGGCGGCTGGCAGTAAGTGCAGCGGGGCAGGGGCGGCACCGCCTGCGCCGACGAGGTGTGCGGGCGGTTTTCACAGTCGAAGAAAACTCTTCGATTGAAACCGGGCGGGATGCGGCGTTCTCTTTGGCATGACACCCACGCCCACGCGTCCCGCGCAGCCGTCATTAGCCACCGACCGTTCACCGCAAAGCGCCGCGTTTGACGGCGAGCGCCAGGTTTCCGCTGTCTCCCGCCGTGGATTCTTTGAACGGCTGGGCATGTCCTCTGTGTCCGCCGCCGTGGGAGCTGAGATCGTCTTTGCCGACAAGATGCCTGCGGGTCTCATCCCCGTGGCGCTGGGGCAGGACGCGGCACCGCTGCAAATCCCTGGCAAAGAGGGACTGACAATCATGAATGACCGACCGGTCCTGGCCGAAGCTCCCGCGCATCTGCTGGATGATGCGGTGACGCCCGCGAAGCATTTGTTTATCCGTAACAACGGCCATGCGCCTACGCCGGAGATGCTCAATCCGGCCGAGTGGACCCTGGAGATCGCCGGGGAGAGCTGTGAAAAGCCCACGACCTTCACGCTGAAGGAGCTGAAGGAAAAATTCACGCATCACAGTCTGCAAATGGTGCTGGAGTGCGCTGGCAACGGTCGGAGCGAATTCAACCCACCCACCTCCGGCACGCAGTGGACTACGGGCGCGGTGGGCTGCCCGCAGTGGACCGGGGTGCGCCTGCGCGATGTCTTGCAGCATTGCGGCATCAAGCAGGATGCCGTTTACATCGGCTATTACGGCGCGGACATCCATCTGTCTGGCGATGTGAAGAAATCTGCCATCTCACGCGGCGCACCACTGCGGAAGGCGTTGGAGGACGAGGCATTGATCGCCTTTGCCATGAATGGCGCGGACATCCCTTTGCAGAATGGGCACCCGCTGCGCCTGATCTTCGGCGGCTGGCCCGCCTCCACCTGCGGCAAGTGGTTGAAGAAGATCGTCATCCGCGACCGCGAGCATGATGGCGAAAAGATGACCGGGGATTCCTACCGCATGCCGCGCTATCCCGTGGCCCCCGGCTCCAAGGTGCCCGATGAGGACATGCTCATCATCGAGTCGATGCCGGTGAAATCGCTGGTGACGTTTCCGAAATCTGGGTTCAGCCAGCCGCAGGCAGAAGTGCTGACGGTGCGCGGTCATGCCTGGGCAGGTGAGCAGGAAGTGGCCGAGGTACAGGTGTCGCTGGACTTCGGAGCGACGTGGCAGAAGGCCGGACTGGCGAAGCCGGTGAACCGCTACGCTTGGCAGCATTGGACGACGGAATTGCGGCTGCCGCAGAAGGGCTACTACGAGATTTGGACACGCGCCACGGACGACCAAGGGCGCTCGCAGCCAATGATCCTGCCGGGCTGGAACCCCAAAGGTTATCTGAACAACACCTGTCACCGCGTCGCCATCCAGGCTGTCTGATCATGCGCCTCCTGACTTTACTCGCCCTGCTTGTTTTGGTCTCCGGCCTGCGTGCTGCGGAGGCCCCAGTGCCGCTCGATGCCGCCACTGGCATGAAGATGGCCGGCGACTGGGAAATTGTGCGAAATCACTGCATCATCTGCCATTCACCGCAGACTTTTTTGCAGCAGCGCGGCACGGAGTCCACCTGGACGGACATCCTCGCGTGGATGCAAGCTCGCGGCGGGCTGTGGAAGCTCGAGCCTGCCATCGAGAAGACCATCATCGGCTACCTCGCGGCGAACTACGGGCCTGGGGACAAGTTCCGCCGTGCGCCGATCCTGCTGAGCTTGATGCCTGCCAATCCCTATGCCACCGAGGCACGGCTGGAGGTGGAGGCGAAGAAAAAGCAGGGCTT
>JBDNIB010000322.1:0-2295 GCA_041688535.1 Prosthecobacter sp. | reverse complement strand
TCATTCGTTAGCAAAAATCGTCTCCCACGGAACCTCGCAGGCGTTAACCTGCTCATGCGCTCCCGCTGGATCCTTGCCGCCGCCACTCTCGCCTTGTTGAGCGCGTGCTCATTGCTCTCACTGCCTTCCGTTTTGTTAAACCTCAGGGTTCGCAAGGACGTGACTTACACCCCGAAGAACTGGCCCGCTCCGCTCGTCGCTGACTTGTACACGCCTTCGTCCAAGGTGCCCACTCCCGCCGTCTTGCTCATTCATGGCGGGGGGTGGAAGGAAAAGGAGCGGCGCTCGGACATGACGAGCATTGCCAAGGCTCTGGCTAGCCACGGCTACTTCGTGATGAACGTCACCTACCGCCTCACGCCCAACTGGCAATACCCGGCACCCATTGACGATCTTGCCGAAGCGGTTCGCTATCTGCGGCACCATGCGAAACAACTGAACATTGATCCCCAACGAATCGCTACTTTTGGATACTCGGCAGGCGGACATCTCGCCGCCTTGATCGGACTCGATCCCAGAAATCAGATCGATGCCATCGTCGCCGGAGGCGCACCGACCAACATGGCATTTTGGCCGAACGGCGAGATGAGCAGCCTCTTCCTAGGCGGGCCTTTGCGAGGAAATGAGGCCGTTTACCGCGCGGCATCTCCGGTCTCCCATGTAACGCGGAACAGCCCGCCCGTGTTTATTTATCATGGCACTGGCGATCAGCTCGTCCCGATTGAGCACCCACAGGCACTCATCGCTCAGCTGAAAAAATATAACGTCCCTCATGAAGTTTATTGGCTCGAAGGTAAGTCCCATGTCAAAACCCATCTGTTCCCGGCCGATTCGATCTCCAAGGCCATCACCTTCCTCGACCAACACGTGCGGTAGGTCCGGCATTCGAAAATAATCCCAGCCACGGATTGGATGTCTAGAAACTGGCGAGGAAATGCTGGTTTCAGCGCATTACTATTGAATCAGCGGCCCAGGAGGGTTTAAAACAGACACCTCACCCACGCCCTTATCACAACCTCACCATGAAGCCCCTTTCCTTCGCCTTGTCCGCCGCGCTGCTGCTCCTCACGAGCTGTGAAACGACCCCAAAGAAAAAGAGCTCGGCCACCGCTTCGCCAGCGACGCAGTCTGCCCAGCGGCCAACAAGCACTACGGGCGCTTCTGGCGTCGTCACCACGCCCAGCGGCCTGCGCTACAAGGTGCTGGCCTCCGGTCCCGCTGGCGGACGCTCGCCCACTCGCAGCGACTCCGTGACCGTCCACTACCATGGCACGCTGCAAAGCGGCACCGTTTTCGATAGCTCCTATGAACGTGGTGAGCCGACGACCTTTGGCGTCAGCCAGGTGATTCCCGGCTGGACGGAGGCGCTCCAGCTCATGAAGCCGGGCGACAAGTGGCTGCTGCAAATCCCCTTCAACCTCGCCTATGGCAGCCAGGGCGCAGGCAAAATCCCCCCGTTCGCCGATCTGACTTTCCAAGTCGAGCTGCTGCAAGTCGTCGGTGGCTCCTAAAACGACGCTAAATCGTCGTGGCTGGAATGGGGGCGCTGAGCCGCTTTTCCGGCTCATTCCAAAGTTTTGATTGCCTGATACGCTGATCGAATTGTATGGATCGTCTCAGGAATATCGTCGCCTCTCAATTGGATGGGACCAACCTGGCAAACCCCCAACCAGAAGATTGACCAATGGCCTTCACACCCAGCAAAGATTACAAACGTCACGAGCGAGAGCAGAAAAAGATGGCGAAGCGTTTCGCTCGCGAGGACGCGAAGGCCGAAAAGCTCGTGGCCCAGCGTGCCGCCGATGAATCTGCCGTCGTGGAAGCGGCGAAAAGGAGCGAGGCCGACGCTCAGGCCAAGGTGGAGGCAGATTTCGAAGCCGAACTGGCTGCGGAAGCTGCGGCTGAACGCGGGTCGATGGCGATGGCCTACTGAGGCGGACATTCAGATCCGCTGCAACGACCCAGCAAAGGACCTGCTCGAAAAGATTTCCAAGCAGGTCCTGGGTGTAGGCAGCCGTTACGGGCTACCGTTTTGAGCTGACATCACTTCGCCGCGAGGTCAAAGCGATCGAGGTTCATGACCTTGGTCCAGGCGGCGACGAAATCGCTGATGAACTTGGATTCCGAATCCGCGCAGGCATAGACTTCCGCGAGGGCGCGGATCTGGGAGTTGGACCCGAAGACGAGATCGATGCGCGTGGCGGACCACTTGGCTTCGCCGGTCTTGCGGTCCACTCCTGCAAACGCGTTCCCGCAGGGCGAGACCTGCTTCCACTCCGTGCCCATGTCGAGCAG
>JBDNIB010000033.1:0-5096 GCA_041688535.1 Prosthecobacter sp. | reverse complement strand
GCTGGCGGTGCTGGGCAATTTCTCCATGCACTACTTCGGCGACAAGGACATCAGCGCGGACTACTTCGGCCTGTTTGCAGATGGCTTGAAGCAACGCATCGCGCCAGAGGGCAAGTTCGTCGGCCTCATGTCCCACGGTTGCAGCGGGGACATCTACCGCGTGGATTACACCGTCCCGGCGGAGCAACGCCCGAAGCCGACGATCCAGGAGTTCGCTGACGGCCTGCTGGACATCGCCATGAAAGCGTATGCGGGCATCCAGTATCGCGACGATGCGGACATCGCGATGTCGGAGCAGCGCATGACGCTGAACTACCGCGTGGCGGACAAACAGCGGCTCGAATGGGCACAACGCATCATCACCGCGATGGGCGACCGTTTGGTGAAGACGCCGACGGAGGTCTATGCGCGTGAGCAGCTCATCCTGGCCGAACGGCAGCAGACAGAGATCGTGGTGCAGGCGTTGCGGGTCGGCGACATCGGCATCGCCACGATGCCGAACGAAACCTATGCGATCACCGGCCTCAAGATCAAGGCGGCCAGTCCCCTGCCCCACACCATCGTCATCGAGCTGGCGAACGGCGGCGACGGCTACATCCCGCCGCCGGAGATGCACGCCTGGGGCGGTTACAACACCTGGGCGGCACGTTCCGCCGGACTCGAAGTGATGGCAGAGCCAAAGATCACGCAGGCGGCGATCTCGCAGCTCGAACAGGTCAGCCAGGCACCGCGCAAGCCCTACGGCCTCAGCGCTGGACCCGCGACCAAAGCCATCGCAGGCATGAAGCCGCTGGCATGGTGGCGCTTGAACGAGTTCACCGGCCCGCTGGCTGCGGATGCGTCGAATCATCACCGTGAGGCGACGTATGACGGCGGTGTGGCCTATTACCTCGAAGGCCCGCACTCTGCGCAATTCTGCGCCGGGGAAAAGAACCGCGCGCCGCACTTTGTCGGCGGTCGCTTGTGCGCGGACTTGAGCGATCTGGGCGAGAATTACTCCATCTCCCTCTGGCTGTGGAACGGCATGCCGAATGAGGGCCGCGAGGTGAGCGGCTGGTTTTACTCCCGCGATCATAATCACGGCATCAGCCATTTTGGCGAGCACCTGGGCATCGGCGGCAACAGCAAGCATACAGGCAAACTCATGTTCGAGGCATCCAGCGGCCCGATCGCCGGCAAATCAGAAATCCCGCGCTGGACCTGGCAGCATGTGGTGCTCGTTCGCGAAGCGGACATGGCATGGGTTTATCTCAACGGCGTGCTCGAAATTGAAGCAAAGGCTCCACGCGTCAACATCCCTGCCGTGTTCTTCGGTGGTCGCAGTGACAACGACTCCAACTGGGAAGGTCGATTGGACGAGATCGCCGTGTTTAATCGCACCTTGAGCGCTGACGAGGTGCGGAAAATGGCGGTCGAGTGAGGTTTTTGGTCCGCTCCTTGGAACAAAGATTGCGCAGAACTGCCCCTTGCATCCCCTGCGCCGCTGGATATGGGCAGCAGTCCCTCACACAAACAGGGCTTCGGGAACACCCCGAAGACTCTTCATGGCAGAACAAAAAAACTCCAACAGTTGGACCCTGGCCCTTGTGGCCTTGGGGGTAGTATTCGGGGACATCGGTACCAGTCCGCTCTACGCCCTGCGTGAATGTCTCGCCCATGCCGGTTATGTGCCGGGGAAGGACGGCGTGGAAATGGTCTATGGCCCGATCTCGCTGATGTTCTGGTCGCTCACGATCATGGTGTCGTTCAAGTACCTGACCATCCTCAGCCGTGCCACGGCGCAGGGGGAGGGCGGCATGTTTGCGCTGCTGTCCATCCTGCGTTCCAAGAAGGGGGCACTGCCGCCGAAGAGCTCTGCTTTCGTGGTGCTGGTGGTGCTGTTTGGTGCCTCCCTGCTCTACGGGGACGGCATGATCACGCCCGCCATCTCCGTGCTCTCCGCCGTGGAGGGCCTGAAGCAGATCAGCGCAGGGCTGTCGCAAAAAATCATCATCTACATCGCGGTGACGATCATTTTCGGCCTCTTCATGGTGCAGAAGCACGGTACGGCAAAAATCGGCGTGGCTTTTGGCTCGATCATGATCCTTTGGTTCGCCGCGCTGGCCGGGCTGGGCTGCTACCGCTTCATCGAGCACCCAGAGGTCATCTACGCCCTCTCCCCGCACTGGGGTTTCAGTTACCTCCTGCACCACGGCTACCACGGCATCGTCATCATGGGCATGGTGCTGCTGGCCGTCACCGGCTGTGAGGCGCTGTATGCCGACATCGGCCACTTCGGCGCACGGCCGCTGAAGCGGGCCTGGTTCATCATGGTCTATCCCGCGCTGATCCTGAACTACCTCGGCCAAGGGGCGCTGGTGCTCACGGACCCGAAGGCGCTAGAAAACCCCTTCTTCAGCCTCGTGCCGCAGTCCCTGCTGGTCCCGATGATCATCCTCGCCACCGCCGCCACCATCATCGCCTCCCAGGCCATGATCACCGGCGTGTACTCGCTCACTCAGCAGGCCGTGCAGCTCGGCTACCTGCCGCGTTTGAAGATCATCCACACCAATCCCGATGTGCGCGGCCAGATCTACATGCCGCAGGTGAATTTTCTCCTCATGACCTCCTGCATCGCCCTGGTATTCGGCTTTGAGACCTCCAGCAATCTCGCCTCCGCCTACGGCCTCTCCGTCTCCATGGAGATGTTCCTCACCAGCGTGCTCTTTTTCTTCGTCGCCCGCCGCATCTGGGGCTGGGCTTTTTGGAAGGCCTTCCTGCCGGTGCTGCTGTTCGCCTGCATCGAGTTCGGCTACGTCGCGGGCAGCCTGATCAAGTTCATGCAGGGTGCCTGGTTCCCGCTGGTCATCGCCTCCGGCATCTGGCTCATCATGAAGACCTGGACCGACGGGCGGAAGGTGCTCTACGAGGCCATGCTGCGTGGTCGCCTACCGGTGCAGCACTTGGTCGATGAGATCAAACACGACCGCATCATCCGCGTCACCGGTACCGCCGTCTTCATGTCCGCCAGCGCCGACGGCCTGCCCCTTGCCCTGCTGCACCACCTGAAGCACAACAAGGCCCTGCACAAGCAGGTCGTGCTCATGACCGTGCGCTTCGAAGACGTGCCCTATTTGGACAAAGAAGAGCGCCACGAGATCAGCGAGTACCACGACGAGTTCTACCGCGTCGTCCTGCGCTACGGCTTCTCCGACTCGCCCGATGTGTTCGAGGACCTCTGCCTGGCCATGAGCGAGAAGACCAAGGTCAAGCGCCACGGCATCACCTTCTACCAAAGCCGAGAGGTGCTGCTGACCAACGGCCCTGGCAAGATGGCCGCGTGGCGGAAAAAACTCTTCGTCATGCTCTCCCGCCTCTCCCGCCCCGCCACCGGCTACTTCGACCTCCCGCCACGGCAGGTCATCGAGCTGGGCATCCAGTTGGAGGTATAGGATCCGGCACGGTCGCAGCCCACCAAGGAGTGCTGGCATTCCATTCTCCGAAGCATCTGCGAAGGATGAACCTGCCGTCTACCTTCCGGCATCCCCTCCACCAGCGCCGCCTTCCAGTCTTCATCATAGTTCCTCGGCTTATCCACATTCCGGTGCAGATGACTCCCCGCGCTGGTGTCCGCATTCTCCTCGAACAAATTCTCCACCCACTGGTAGTAGAACAGGCGCTGGCAATAGATGTAATTGTGCAGCCGTCTTACCGGCAGCGGTGGTTGCAGGGCGACCGTGTCATCCTGCGTCTGGATCGGGGCAGCGGAGTTCATGACGGCGGGAACTCTAACCCCATCTGTCAAGTCGCGCCCTGATGGCCACGAATCACCGCGCACACACGCTCGCGGACTTCCTGCAGCTTCCCCTGCTGGAGACGCCCCGCGCGGCGGCGCATAGCTGCCCAGCGGCAGGCTGCCGCCCGGCACAAAGTCCGTCATCTTCACCGGCACCGCCTGCGCATGACTGCCCGGCTGACTGGTGCTCTGGCACAGAATGATGTCACCACGGTCCAGCACTGCCAGCACCAGCGCCGGACGCACCTTCGTGCTGGAAAAAATCCGTGAAGGGATACGGTAGCACCACCACCTCCCCGCTCACCAACCGCGCCATGCCTCATCCTCCTGCGGGTTGTTCCAGTCTGCATCCCACGCGCTTCTCGCCAGCGGCAGCAGGCTTTCCAACCCTTCCACCGTTGGCGTATGGCGTGACTTCAGGAACACCAGGAAATCCAGCACCTCCGCCAGCACCGGTTCGGGTGCGGCATCAATCTCCGCATGCAGCGTTTGGGCCAGGGTGCTCATGGAGTAACGATGTTCCACCAAGCGGAGCACAGGCAAGCGCTTCTTACTCAGCCCGCTGCCGCGTAAATGGCCGGGCGGTAGCGTGGCTCGGGCGCCGGCTTCTTGTGCTTCTTGGCCGCTGCTAGCCAGGCCAGCTTCACGGCCAACACCTCATGCAGCGCCTGTTCCGGCGTGTCACCGAAAGCACTGCATGATTTCAGGTCCGGCACGTCGGCGCTGTAACCGCCGTCTTCCGCACTGTAGAAAAGTTGATGTGATAGTCGCTCTTCACCTTCATTCCCGGATCGTAAGCTGGAATGCCTTGATGTCACCCTGCCAAGTCTCCACTTCTCCACTTCTCCTCGTCTCGAACTCAGGCACCTTCATGTTCTTGGCACTCCATCCTGCCTGCCGTGTGCAAGTCTAATCATCCGTTCCGGCTTTAGCCGGTCTGAATCATCCCTCAGCCGCTCCATCCTGCCTGCCGTGTGCAAGTCTAATCATCCCACACCCCTTCCGCCTCGAAATCATGCGCCCACCAGTCAGCGATCTTGTCCTCCTACTCGTCCTCGATCCTCCAAGTCTCCCAATCTCCAAGTCTCCCAATCTCCAAGTCTCATCGTCCTCCCCTCTGTCAGTCTGGCGGCGGTGTAGGATGCGGGAAAGGCGGCTGCCAGGAATCGCTGCCGCTTTCCTCCTCTCACACCCACTCCGCACACAGCAGCTCCGCCTGCTGAAGCACCGTCTTCACGGCTTCCTCCTGCAAATCCGGCGGATACCCATACTTGTTCAGAATGCGTTTCACCATCACGCGAATCTTCGCTCGGGCACCTTC
>JBDNIB010000321.1:0-1343 GCA_041688535.1 Prosthecobacter sp. | reverse complement strand
TGCCGAGGGCTTTTTTCGATCACCGTGACCTGCATGCCACGACGTGCGCAGTACAGCGCCGAGCTGAGGCCGATGACGCCTGCGCCGAGGATCGTGATTGGCTTGCTCATGGATTAAGATGCTTCACCAGAAATTCCATCCTCAGCCGTGAGCCATACGGCGTTTCCGCCGCGCCGTGGCCGGTGCCGACCATGGGCATGAAGTCGAAGGTCTTGTTCGCTCGTTGCAGGGCGCCGACGACCTGCATGGTGCTGGCGGGATCGACGTTGGTGTCGAGTTCGCCGACGATGAGGAGGAGTTTGCCCTCTAGCTTGTGCGCGTCTTCGGTATTCGAGCTTTTCGCATAGCTGTCATCCACCGGCCAGCCCATCCACTGCTCGTTCCACCAGATTTTGTCCATGCGGTTGTCGTGGCAGCCGCAATCGGCGACGGCGATCTTGTAGAAGTCGTGATGATCCAGCAGCGCGCGCATGGCGCTCTGGCCGCCTGCGCTGCCGCCGTAGATGCCAACACGGCTCAAATCCATCCACGGACGTGTTTGCGCCGCTGACTTCATCCACCCGATGCGATCCGGAAAGCCTGCATCCTTCAAGTTCTTCCAGCACATATCATGGAACACCTTCCCGCGATGATTGGTGCCCATGCCGTCGATCTGCACGACGATGAAGCCGAGTTCCGCGATCATGTGTTGGCGCAGCAGCCGCCCGAACTCCTTTGGCACGAAGGCCGAATGCGGCCCGGCATAAATTTCCTCGATCACCGGGTATTTTTTCTTCGGATCAAAGTCCGAGGGCTTGATGACGATGCCGTGGATGTCCGTTTTGCCATCGCGGCCCTTTGCGACGAAACGTTCCGGCAGCGTCCAACCTGCGGCGAGCAGCGCGGAGGCATCAGCGGTCTCCAAGACGCAAACGAGGCTGCCATCGACGCTGCGACGCAGCTCCTGCACAGGTGAATGATCGGCGCGGGACCAGGAGTCGGTGAAGAACTCGCGATTGGGGGAGAACTCGATGTGGTGATTGCCATCGCCTTCGGTGAGCTGGTTGAAGTCGCTGCCGTCGGACTTCACGCGGCAGAGATGCAGGTGATACGGATCTTCCCCGGCCTTCAAACCGCTGGCCATGAACCACAGCTCGCGTTTCGGGTCATCCACATGCAGCACTTCGCGCACGGGCCATGAGCCCTTTGTGATCTGGTTCTTCACCTGACCGGTTTTGCTGTCGTAGAGCCAGAGATGGCACCAACCGTCGCGTTGGCTCATCCAGATGAGTTCGCCGCTTTTGTCGAGCCAGTGTCGCCAGGTCTTCTGCGTGTAATCAATGAAAGTCTTGCTCGTCTCCTTC